>JACMJI010000341.1 GCA_014380705.1 Gorillibacterium sp.
AACTGTACGATACGTTTGGATTCCCGTTTGATTTGACTGAAGATTTCGCTTCTGAGCATGGTCTTACGGTTGATCGTGAAGGTTTTGACAAAGCGATGAATGAACAGCGAGAGCGCGCTCGTGGTGCCCGTCAAGAGACGGAAAGCATGAAGATTCAAGGCGGACCCTTGTCTCAATATAAGGATAAATCATTATTTGTTGGATATAATGAGTGGATAACCCAGGCCAATGTTATAGCTATTGTACACAATAATCAAATGGTTGAGCTTGTCAGTGAGGGAGAGGAATGCTCCGTCATTCTAAGCGTTACTCCTTTCTATGCGGAGAGTGGCGGTCAGGTTAGTGACAGGGGATTTATCGAGAACAGCTCAGTAAAGGCGATGGTTACCGATGTTGCCAAGGCCCCTCATGGTCAACATGTCATAGCGCTTAGGATTGAGCGCGGAACACTGAAGTTAGGTGATAAAGTGGTCGCGACGATTGACCGCACATCACGGCAGGAAATCGTCAAAAACCATACGGCCACCCATCTTTTGCACAAAGCGCTGAAGGAAGTTCTCGGCGACCATGTTAATCAAGCGGGGTCACACGTAATGGCCGAACGGTTGCGTTTCGATTTTTCACATTTCGGTACGATTACCGCTGAAGAAATCAAAGATATTGAGAATCGTGTCAATCGTCAAATTTGGCTCAACACGGAGCTCCTGATTGCGGAGAAATCCATTGATGAAGCGAAGGCAATGGGTGCAACAGCACTATTTGGGGAAAAATATGGTGATATCGTTCGTGTCGTACGTGTCGGGGATTATAGCATGGAACTTTGCGGTGGCTGTCATGTCGGTTCCACTGCTGAAATTGGACTACTCAAAATTGTCAGTGAAACAGGAATTGGCTCAGGCGTTCGTCGGATGGAAGCAGTTACGGGAAGACATGCTTATGAATATGTAGAGCAACAACTGCAATTGCTTGAACAATCTGCAGCCTTACTGAAGACGCATGTCCAAGATGTTCCTAAGCGTATAGAGGGTTTACTTGGTCAATTGCGAGAGTCAAACCGGGAAAATGATTCTTTAAAAAGCAAGCTAATGAATGCTGAAGCAGGTAGTCTGAACGATCAGATTAAGGAGATTGGTGGTATTCAAGTCTTATCTGCGCTGGTGGATGCACCAGATATGGATGCCTTGCGCTCTGTACTTGATCAGCTCAAAGGTAAGATAAGTTCAGGTGTTATCGTCCTTGGTGCAGGCAGTGGGGATAAGGTGAACCTCATCGCTATGGTTACACCGGACTTAATAGCAAGAGGCTACCACGCAGGTAAGATCGTTAAGGCTGCAGCCGCGGTCTGCGGAGGCGGAGGCGGGGGTCGCGCCGATATGGCTCAGGCCGGCGGCAAGGATGCAAGCAAGTTAGCAGAAGCACTTCTGGCGGCGGAGGCTGTCATAGCTGAAACAAGCTTGACATAAGATATTGATATGGTGATCGATAAAAGCGAAGTTAAATTCGACAATTTATTGATCATCATGCCCTTTTTGCAGAAAAGGAAAGGAATTTTCGCTTCAAGCTAGAATATATGTTTTAATATAGACTAAAGCTGTTTTACCGGGAGGTGACTGGTCATGAGTTCCATGGACAAGACAATGAAGTTTGATGTCAAAGGGGACGAGGTCGAAACGTCGCCCCGGGAAGTTCTGCTTTCGGTATATGATGCCTTGCAGGAGAAAGGATATAACCCGATTAACCAGATCGTCGGCTATCTGTTATCTGGAGATCCAGCTTACATCCCAAGGCATAACAATGCGCGAAGTTTAATTCGTAAGAGAGAAAGAGACGAGCTTATCGAGGAATTGGTACGTTCATATCTGAGTAAGGAGAAATAAGTGTAGCGATGAGAATAATAGGTTTGGATTATGGAGATCGTACAATTGGGGTTGCTGTAAGCGACGAATTTGGCTGGACTGCGCAGGGCGTCGAAGTGATCCGTAGGAAAACTGTGGAAATAGATTTGGAACGTCTAAATCAATTGGTAGCAGAGTTTCAAGTAGAAGAAGTTGTTGTTGGTCTACCAAAGAACATGAACAACACAATTGGACCTCGTGGTGAAATCAGCATGGAATTTGCACAGATTTTAAGGGAAAGACTAAATTTACCTGTCCATCTATGGGATGAACGGTTGACTACTGTTTCAGCAACGCGTACATTAATAGAAGCGGATGTCAGCCGCAAAAAGCGCAAACTAGTCATTGACAAGGTAGCTGCGCAGTTAATTCTTCAAAATTATCTTGATTCTAAAGCGAAGAGGTGAGGTTCACGATGGCAAACGATAAGAAGATTAATGCCAATCCCGATACCGGGGAAGATTTCGATGAGCCCGAAATTATCTACATTCCGGACGAAGACGGTAACGAAGAAGAATTCGAAGTCATCATGAAGTTTGAGGTTGATGGCTCAGACAGTTTGTACATGATGGTTGTACCTATGGAATCAGAGGATGAAGAAACGGATGAAGTCTACGCCTTTCGCTATGAAGAGGATGGAGAGGATTTAAAACTCTTTACGATCGACGACGAAGATGAGTGGAACATCGTGGAA
>JACMJI010000342.1 GCA_014380705.1 Gorillibacterium sp.
GTCTTGGCATGGTTCGAGCCGATGCCGTAGATTAAGCTATAGGGAACGGCCGCGCCCTCGGGAATTGCTTCCTTCCAAGCCAAACAGCTGCCGAAGGAATCGGAAGTGACGCCGGCGTTCAAGCCTGCTATCCATTGTACGTTACCGACGGCGATCTGCCGGAAGGAGGAGTCATCGGTAAAGATCTCCAGCTTGAGGGCAAGGCTGGCGGCCCATCCGTAAGAGACATTAATCCCATGCCAAGGTCCGGAGAAAACGAGCAAGCCTTCTTGTCCAAAAACACCAGTAGGCAGTAAATAAAACGGATTTCTCTTGCACGCTGGCAGGAAGTAGCCATAAGCAAAGCGCTGAACGCATTCACGCCAGAGAGGCGCGTCCGGGTGATCATACCAACGAGACGCCATGTCCAGAAAAGGTATGATATATTGGGGGAATGTACCCCCTGTGTCATGTCCTACATGGTGGTGAATGTTCGCTTTTTCCGTGAAGCCTCCATCGTCAAAGGTATAGAAATGACCATAGCAGCCATCTTCCGCTTGATCCTCTGGCACCTGACGCTTCATGATACGCCTTGCTGTCTGAACCGCATGATCCTTATACCGTGAATCCGCCCCGCTAACCCAGAGCTCCACGCTCCCCCAAAGCATCATGAGCAGGTCCCGGGTCATCCAGTCCTGAGGTAGCTTGTAGTCCTCCGGCGCTCCATGATTCAAGGCGGAAAATCCCACGGGGCCGTAAGGAGCTGCGGAGCCCTGCAAGTAGTCGAAGGAGAGCTTGGCTCTTTCCAGATATTCTTTGCTTTTGTCCGGCGCATGCTCGATAAGCAGCCTGGAGGCGTAGGAGAAAGCGACGACGCACTGCATAACATCACCGGGGATGACGAACAGATGGTTCGGAATCTCATGAACCACGGCTCCTCGGTCTATGCCAAGTGCTTGGGCCTGGTCCTGACATAGAGCCAGGTAATCGCAGCCGACGGTCAGTTGCTTGGCAAGCCGATCGATTTCTTCGGAGGACAACCACTCGAAGCCCAGAGTGAGAATATCGCATAAACCGATGACAGCCGTTGCGTGGCTGTTGGCCTCCCGCCATTCTGAGCCACAATCCTTCCAGCCATTGCCGTTGCGGGCCCGCTTGGAGCGTTCTTCCATTTGCTCCAGGGCAACGGGGATGAAGGCTTCCTTCCATAAGAGATGGTCTGAAATAGGGAAGGGGGCACTTGCAAAGAACACCTCATTGTTGGACCCTATCTCCAGTCGATATTTCGCTTCGCTAATACCAGGGTTTGAAAAGTCCGCCTCCCACCAGTAGTGCTGCCACAGGGTTCCCCAATAAGTAACCGGGCCCGTCATAACAACTTCTCCGGTCAGCGCATCTATAAGCTGATAGTTGACATCTGTGGGCAGTTCCTCCCGTCGTGGACTTCGGATGAGTGCCCGCATGGGGTCCTTACGGTCATAGCCGATCTGAGAAACCAATAAACCGGTCGCTGCATGCATGATTCAGTACCCGTCCTTATCCGCTGCTATAGATCCGGTGTCACCGCAAATTACGGGGGTCGAAGAATAATTCACCCCAAGCCGGGTACATCCCATAGCGATGAATCGTTCGACTGCTTCCCGGTCGCGGATTCCTCCTGACGCCTTCACCTGTATAAAGCCTTGTGCTGCCTCCAACATAGCGGTAACGGCTTCCACTGTCGCGCCACCTCCGTTAAAGCCAGTGGAGGTTTTGACAAAGTCTGCACCACATTCCACACAAATCCGCGTGGTTCGGTCGATCTCTTCCAAAGTTAACATGGAAGTTTCGAAGATGACCTTCAGAATAACACCTCTATGCCGTTTAATCTCAGCAACCGCTTGAATATCTTGCTGAACCTCATCCCACATACCTGATTTGATCCAACCGTAGTTGGCCACCATGTCGATCTCTTTTACACCAAGATCGATATACGTTTTAGCTTCTAAAGCTTTGAGAGTCGTCGGGTTTACACCGTGAGGGAAGGCAAGTACGGTACATACCTTCGTTTCCGAGCCTTTGCACAACCGGACAGCCACTTCAATATCGCTCGGGCGAACGCAAACCGTACGCACCCCGAATTGAATACCCAACTTTATTGCAGCTTCTGCATCTTCACGTGATAATTCTGGCTTTAGCACAGCATGATCCAAATAATAATTTACGGGTTGTTGCACCATATCGATAGCTCCTCTTTTCGTTGATCATTCAATTTAACTTAGATCCGTTACTCTAATTTGTTTATTTTGGGCCATGAGCCTTCGGACGCCTTCTAGATCTGGCATGGCTTCCTGTGCCCCCAAAGCTGTGGTTGACAGAGCTGCCACGGCGTTGGCAAAAGCTACGCACTGAGGCAAGTCGTCCTCCCCTTGGGCTAAGGCATAGGCCAACCCCGCATTGAAGGAATCCCCCGCCGCCGTTGAATCTACTGTCTGCACAGAGTATCCCTCCACAAGAAGCATCCGGTTGCGGTCGATGATGAACGCTCCACGGGAGCCGGCCTTGGCTATAACGGTACTCGCTCCTTTACCCAGCAGAACTTCGGCTGCCTTGCGGTAGTCCAACGTCTCTGAGATGAACATACCTGATAAGTTTTCCAACTCTGTGTGATTCGGTGTCACATAATCCATATAAGCAAAAAGCTCATC
Source organism: Gorillibacterium sp. (assembly GCA_014380705.1). Next base: position 2,667 of record JACMJI010000342.1, read on the forward strand.
GGGTACAGAGCCCGCAGGAGCGGGATCGAATATCAGAATCTTGTTGTTCGCCTTCAAACGGGATGCAGCATAGAGCGTTGTTTCGACAGGAATCTCCAGCTGAAAAAGAAAAAGATCCTTGGCATAAAGCTTCTCCAAGCACTGCTCCATGTACTTTATGTCTACTGCCCCGTTAGCTCCCGGGTAGACGATAATACTGTTTTCTCCACTCCTGTCCACTGTGACAGCTCCAATGCCGGGATACATCCCTGGTTCAATCGACACCATGGAGACATCTACACCACTCCGGCTCAGCACCTCCAGATAGTCCGGGCCGTAGAACCGATCCCCGATCTTTCCGATCATTGAAACATCTGCGCCTAGCCTTCCCAGAGCGTAGGCCTGGTTAGCCCCCTTGCCGCCCCCTAGAAGAATACGGAAATCTTGGGCAAACACATTTTCCCCCGGCCGTGGGAATCGGTCCACGGTAAGAAATATATCCACATTTAAGCTACCGATCACTGCAATTTGCTTCATTTAGGCACCCCTTGCCTTCCATGCTACCCGAGAGTCGAAAGGAATGGCATAGCCGAAACACCGTTAAATCTACCCGTTTTACAGGGTTTAAGGTGAGGATAAACGCCTGTAGGCGTCCTTTGGCACCGTGCGTTTACCGGTGCGGTATAAAAAAACACCACCTTCACGAAAGCAGGCGGTGGATGTTTATGAATGGAGCTTTCGATATTGCAGGGGAGACATTCCTGTATGGTTCTTGAACAGTCGGGTAAAATTCTGTGGCTCATCAAACCCCATATGGCGGGCGATTTCAGAGATCGGCAGGCTCCCGGACGAGAGGAGCAGCTGTTTGGCCCGTTCGATCTTGAGCCGCTTTTGCAGTTGAACCGGTGCAATTCCAAAGAGTGCCTTAAAACGGTTGCTGAGATGGGTGGGGTTGAAGTGCAAATCCCGTGCCGCCTCCTCCAGACGGATATCCTGTTCGGGATGCTGCAGGATCCGGTTGGCCAGCTCGATAAAAGGAAGGGATTTACTTCCGAACCGACCCGCGTTCCCGTAGGCCATGGCATCCTCTAATAAATAATAGAGAAGCTCCAGGGATTTGGCTCTTCGCAGAAGTACCTTGGCCCAGCCCTCTGTACTGGGGGAGCTTGCCATGAAGTAATCTTCGAATACTTTTTCAAATCGTTCCCGGTTGCGTAGCGGGTACACATAAGGAATGTCAAACAAGTCCAGAACATCAATGGCGCCGGCGATCCGGAAGGAGAATATCCACCAAAGGAATACCGAGGTTTCAGAGGAGTCTTTGTATTGATCATGGATCACCCCCGGCGGCATAAACATGACGGAACCCGGTTTGATCAGGTAGAGTTGATCACCAATCCGAAGGTTAGCCGTTCCTTCTTTGTTATAGGACATGCAATAGGTGGTCTCGAATATACGGTCGCGGTAGTTCATCTCTGTCCGGGAATGAACATCGAACATGACAATATCCAGACTTGCATGCTCCATTAACGGAGCGAGCGGGTCATTCATCGTTCCGGCCTCCCCTTTTGGTTTCTATCCCTTTTTAACTCCTCTCCAAATATCATTTCACCAACTGCCATTCTATAATCTTTCTATACCCCATTATTGACAAACCTGATGTTTATAGTAAAGATAGCTTTAGTTGTTCAATTGGAGGACGGGGGTTGGCTTCCTGTTTTTGAGCATTTCATCTTAATTTATGAGAAAGAACTAAGCCACAATGACTCTTCCGAATGCCTCTACAATATCCTCTCGGAAGGAGGTCCCAGCCAGCTTCCGGATCTCTTCGTAAGCCTCACGCTCGGACATCGCTTGTCGATAGGACCTCGGAGTGGTCATAGCCAAGAATACTTCTACTAAACCTAGCATTTGCGAGAGCTTGGGTATCTCATCCTCTTTAAGACGGCAGGGATACCCGGTACCATTAATCTTCTCATGGTGATAGAGGAATACGCTCTGCACCTCTTGAAGCCCTGGGACGCCACCGCATAGCTCCTTCGCCATGTAACAATGCTCCTGCACCACCTCAAACTCAAACTCCGACAACTTCCCTTCCTTTTCAAACATGTAGTCAGGAAGCTTTACCCGACTCACAAAATGCAGCAGCGACAATAAATCAATCTCCCATTCGCAGGATTGTCCTTCGCCATACTCTGTCCATAATGCCTTCAACAGCATACTCATCTCACTTATTTCTTTCCGTGATGTTTGTGTTTTACGTTCCCCAACCGGGATGAAGCATTGCAGCATGTTTATAATCTGTTGCTTCTGCTGTTGTAGAGCACGTTCCTCATGCCCTTTTCTTTGTTGCTGACGCGCAATGATAATACTGCCTCCGAGCAGTACACTACCAAAAGCAAGTAAAACCCGCAATGACGCAGTAAGAATAACAGCAACCGCTTCGCTGCCAAGATCGGATGGACCAAATGCCGTATAGACAATAAAGTATAATAAGAAGAAGCTGGAACAATAACCATATTCCCTAAGACTTGTTAGCAGACTGCTCATTACCGGGAAGAAAATAAGAATGACCCACATCTGTCTGAACAGCAGCGGGTTATAGATGGAAATAGCAATCATTATTAGGTATAAGAACAATACCGCGAGAAGCTTACTATATTTGTTGTTAGCCAGACTCTTCTGGAAATTGAAAAAGCCCCAAGCGATGATCGTGATGATCAACGAAGTCATTACAAATTCCTTGGATCCGTAGCTTCTACTAAGTACCGCATCCATAATTCCAATCAAGGTCGTCATTGAGGTCATGAAGCCAATCAATAGTAGCAGCATTTGATGAATCGGCATCCGCAGTAGCTTGTCAATCTTCATGGAAATCCCCCCTACCGCCCATAAATTCAGTATTCTCTTTAGACTGGAAGAAGGTGGATCCGTTCATGACTTGGTATATGGCCAGTAGAATATGTTCGGGGTCCGTCCCCTTCATCAAATAACCATCAACTCCGGCTTTAACAGCTCGGTAGATGTCTTCGCAGTCGTCGAATGCCGTCAAAATAATGATTTTACCCTTTGGATTGATACCCTTTAGCTGTTTTGCACCCTCAATAATCGAGACACCTGGCATTTTCAAATCCGTAAGCAGTAGATCCGGCAGTAGATCCTCGGATAGCACAATCGCTTCATTCGCGTTTGTTGCCTCCCCGACAATACAATATTCATTGCCACTTTCCAATAAGATATGGAGACCTAGCCTTGCATAGGGGTGATCGTCCGCAATAACTACCTTATACATAAGCCAAGCTCCTTTCTCGTGGAATCGTCGCTATAATAGTTGTCCCCATCGATGGATCAGACTGAATGGAGATTGAACCATTTAACGATTCGATTCGGCGGGTCATGCCGCTGATTCCAAACTTTCCATTAGGGGAAGCTTGATCATCGATCTTCATCCCTTCGCCGTCGTCCTTAATAAGAATCGTCCATTGAACGCTCGTTACTTCTAATCTCACAAGGAGGATAGATGCTTTGGCATGCTTCATTACATTATTAGCTGCCTCTTCAATGAAATGGTAGATCGTCTCTTCAATCTCGATCTTCTCCTGAGGAACCCAACCTATGTTCTCGAAGCCCAGCTTCACACCAGTATGCTCGGTAATCCGATGGAGCATGTTTTCAATCGCAACTTGAAGATTTAACCTTCGCTTCTCCCCTTTGAGCTCAACAATAAATTTACGGATATCGCGGTGACTTTCTTTCACCTTCTTCTCCATTTCAGACAATAAGGGCATCGCCTCGTTTCTGGCGTCCCCCTTAAGCACACTCTTTAACTGAAATAACTGAACCGAGAGAAAGAAAAGCTCCTGTGCAATGCCGTCATGAATATTCTGGGCAATTGTTCCCCTCTCGATGGCAACCGCACGATCCTGCATTGTCTTTAATTGCTTATTTATGTCAATGTGGACCTCGAATTTCATCAGGACAAGCTCGATATAAGCTTTTTGCAGAATGGAGAGTTCATCCTTATTCGCTTGAATCAACAGCCAACCATACTCGCTTCCTCTACGATCTTTCAAGGTGCGAATATATAGTGAAGTCTTGTCTCCGATGGGTGAAAGCAAATGGGTGTACGCCTTAGTGTGGTGAGGGGCGCTTTGTTTCAAACCATTGGTAAAATACGTGTGCATCCAGCTCTGATCTTGCTCGTGAGGACCCGGTGCGCAGAGACATAGCCAAACCTCGCGTTGCTTGAGAATCTTCTTGAGAAGCTCCTCTACATAGTGAATGGCGCTTTGATGACTAGACTCCACATGCAAACAGCTGGAAGAATAGATCATGACTATCGTGCGAATATGAGCGACCATGCTAATAGAGCTCAAATGTACTGCAGCTGCCGTACCATAGAAGAGGACAACGTAAACAACATACACCCAATGTGCCGCTAAGTACTTATCCACTGGAATACGCCCAAGTATGGAAAGAAGAGCGGGAATAGACAGGATATACAATAACGTTATCAGGTAGTATGTCTTCCATCTTGTATATTTTTTCAATATAACCACACTTGATAGACTATAAAAGATAAACGGCCCAGAAAGCCCTCCAGTAGACCAAAGAATATAGATCTGAAAGAGTATATCTATACTAATAGCAACTACTGTAAACCGGCCCAACGACTTGTTCAAAATTACCAGGCTATAAAATGCTTGAATGACGACTGCTGTCAGCACCAACATCGTGGCACCCATTCCACTCCCCTTTGAATAGACCAAAAGACCTATTAGCAATAAGATCCATCTGCAGCCAATTAATACATATAAACTCATGCGATTATGCAATATCATTAATGTGCTCCTAGATCTTACAAATTTTTAGTAGTCAAATAGTCTTATTTCATATAGAATGGGAATGAATACCAAGATAGGGCTAATTACTTAGGAATAGTATAACACTTTTATTTATTGATGGAGGGACCGGCATGGTAAAAATTATTATTCTTGATGATCATCCGCTCGTTCGTCAAGGCATTCGTATGATTGTATCATCGGAAGACAAAATAACCATCGTCGGAGAGGCATCAAATGCTAAGGAAGCCTTGGGTCTTATAGCGCAAACGCAGCCTGATCTTGTTCTGGTCGATTTAAATTTGGGAGAAGACAATGGGTTGGACTTTATTCAATATGCCAGAAGCCTTGGACATGACTGTAAATATCTCATTTTAACCTCTTCCGCTACAAGCAGCGAGCTTCGATTGGCACAATCACTGGGAGTAGAAGGGATTTGTCTTAAAGAAGCGCTTCCAGAGGATTTATTATACGCGGTTGATGTTGTTGCACGCGGCCGCAAATATTACGACCCTGTTTTTATGGATTCCCTGATGGATACTAAGCCTACAACCGGAGAGATCGCATTCGCTGATCTGACTCCCAAAGAGCTTGAAGTTCTTATTGCACTTGGCAAAGGCCGTTCGAACAAAGAGGTAGCCAGCGATCTCTATATTACCGAATTCACAGTAAAAAAACATGTCAGCCATATATTATCCAAGCTAAGCTTAGCAGACCGTACACAAGCTGCCTTATATGCATTGTCAAGAGGACTCGTTACATTTGAAATTTGCTAGGTTTAGAGCTTGAAACGATAGATAATCCGCCGGTAACCCGTCGGATTATTTCTATTCTCCCAACTCTAGCGGCTTAGAAATTCCATGCATCGGCCATAGTGAAAAGGAAGCATAGCCATTAATGTCACTTATATGAACAGGACCCAGCCGAGGATCTCTGCTGTCCAGGCTTTCACCCAGGTTGCGATTGTCTCCGATGACAAACACTTCATTTATTCCAACGATCTTCTCTTCCATGTCTTCCGACTTGCCATTCGTGTACAGCTCAAGCAATGGTGATCCATTAACATAAGTGACACCGTCACGAATAGCAACCCGGTCACCCTCAACAGCGATAACCCTTTTCACTAGGCTGTAACCCAGACGGTCCGCATCTATGACTACGACATCTCCATACTTTGGCACACCTAAGAACAAAGAGAGTTTATTTATAAACAAAATATTGCCGCTCTGCAGGGTGGGATTCATGGAATTGCCAGAAACTTTCATAAGGCTAGTCAGATTGTTTATGAGAATGAATACGACTCCCAAGATGAGAATGAATCGAATCCAGCCCCATACACCATTCTTCTTGAGATCTGAGGATGGTCTGCGACTCATAGCTTCCATTTGTTCTGCCACTCTTTGATGTCACCACCTTATGATTAATGGATGTATACAGCTTCCGTGACGGTTGACGTTTCTGCTGGAACGAAAGTCAACACCGGCTGTACATAGCTTTCTGCAAGTGAATCCATCGCTTCCTTGGCACTCTCAATAATGACCTCGAGCTTGGCCAGGATTTGCTTGCGGTCTTGTTCAGTATCAATTTCCATGTTTTCAATCAGAGCTTCTGCATATTGCTCAATTGCCTCAGTATGTAGTCTTTTTTGCTCTGCCGTATAGGCATCCAACTGCTCAGAGGAAGCCTCGAGTCGAAGCTGTAATTGTTGCTTTAAAAGGGTCTTTTGCTTGTCGGTCTCAGACTGTACGGATTGTTCCAGGCTCTTCATGACGATGTCCGTTTTCTTGTTGAACCAAGACTGAAGGGTACCCTCTAGGTCTACATCTGCATAAGCAATACCCATCGTCACAGTAAGTGCAACGATTATAGAAATCATTCCAGCCGCAACCTTCTTTCGGTACCACAACAATCTATATCTTTCGTTTCTTCTCTTCATAGCGGCTGCCCCTTCCTTAAAAAAATAACCGGGGAGCCCGTTTAAGGACTCCTTCGGTTTCACTCTTCGTCGTTGAAGGACTACTCAATACCTACTACGATTTCATCTAATACACTCAGGCTGTTATCGAGAAGCTTCGCACCCTTAGCCGCAATTTCAGCTTCTGCAGCCGCAACACCTTTGTCCGTCAAAATCTTAAGTTCAACTTCTAGAGCAGCGATTTTGTTATCAAGGAATAATTGGATTTCTGTATTTGCCGTAGCTTGCTCTTGAGCAAGCAACAAATTCAGTTCGTTTTTCGTTGATGTTATTTCATTATTCAATGCAAGAACCGCTTCGCTTTGTTTCTTAGCTACCGGTTCGTCAAGTCTGTTCAGGTAAGTATTTTTGTGATTTCTGATCGCATCTGTTAGATCTTTCTTGTTTGTTGTCCCGATTGCAAAGATAGCGGACTCTTTGGAAGCATTTGTTGCATTAACGACTGCATCATACTCAGCCGGCATATTACTTGTTATTGCTTCTTGAGCTGTATTGATTTGAGCGGTGTACTCGTTTACTTGATTACTGATCGATTTATTTACTCTTGCAATCTCTGTATATCCAGCATCTCTGATATCTCTTTGCGCTTGACCTGTCATAGTGCTGACACCAGCTGCATGAGCTGTTGTTTTACCTTCATAATATTTGGCAAAATCTCCAGTAATTACGCTTTTTACAGCACTTGACGATGTTGTGTACCAACCTCGCA
>JACMJI010000343.1 GCA_014380705.1 Gorillibacterium sp.
AACCGTAATGAGAAAAGCAAGAGCAAGCATATACTTGACATCGAGAATAAGTAAACCAGCCAGTACGAGCACGAAGGTAATCATGCTCATGAGTAATTGAGCAATGATAAAACCGTTGATTGCTTTACGAATGGTTTGGATCACGGAATCCATTTTGTCCGCAGTAGATTCCTCAAAAAGGGAGAGAAAGGATTCCTTAATGGAGGGAAGCCCCATCGATATTAAAAACAATGCGAGTAAGAAAACGATTGAAGAAAGAAATAGATTTGGAATCGAAATAGCGAAGTCGAACACATAACCGGACAAACCAGTCAATATACTTCCAAGCGATTTCAGTAACATGCCAAGTCCCTCTCTAATGCTTTGGGCAAGCTCTGGTGAGATGGAGTCTAGGATACCTTGAGATGTATCTGTTACCTGGGCAACAATGTCGTCTATATCGAGGTTTTTGACGAAGTCGGTTGTTTCTGACACAATCTTACTGCCAACACCATACATAAGCAGACTCAACAACAGAGTGAATACGGTACATACCATGATTGAGGATAGCCTGCGAGATATACGGTTTTGCCTCATGCCAAGCCGAACAAGGGGCTCTAGCAGAACAGCAACCAGAAGCGCTACAAGAAAAGGCGCCCCATAATGAAAAATAGCGTATAGAGCAACTGCTCCCACTAAGAAAAGAATTAGGTTTTTACCTGACATAGCAACACCTTCCACCCTGATTGGATTGGTAAACTATATTCCATTTTCGGAAAGATCCTCTGCTTTTTTATAGATGTTTACCCGTAAAATACGAAAACGATCCATTTCAGCAACCTCAAAAACAAAATTACTAAATTTTACCTGCATGCCTATTGCCGGGTCTCCTTCCAGATTCTTAAATAACCAGCCTCCGATCGAATCCACTTCTTCATCGTCAAGGTCAAGGTGAATAATAGGGATTAATTCCTCAATGAGTACCTTGCCATCGACAGAGATCATGTCGCCCTTCACTTCAACTTCAGGACGTTCATTTTGGTCAAACTCATCCTGCATATCCCCAACGATTTCTTCCAAAATTCCCTCGGTCGTTAGAATCCCGGCAGTCCCACCATACTCATCCAGCACAATGGCTAACTGCGAATGTCTCTTCTGCATCAAACGCAGAACTCGGCTAATTTCCATTGATTCAGGTACCGTCAGTACAGGACGCAGAAAGTTCTGTAGACTAGTCAGCCTTTCTTGAGGAGCTGTTAGGATATCGGTAATATGTACAAAGCCAATGATCCGATCTTTCTCTTTATCTGCAACAGGATAACGCGTATGTTTGGTTTGGTAGATAATCCGCAGATTATCGTTAATGGGAAGGTCCGTGTATAAGCATTCCATATCCGTTCGAGGAACCATAATTTCACGAGCAACGCGGTCTGAGAATTCAAAGATATTATCAAATAATTTGAGCTCATCTTTATTAATATGTCCACTTTTCGCACTTTGGCCAAGCAGAATACGAATTTCTTTCTCTGTATGCGCTTCATGCTCCACAGGCACTTCCATACCAATGATCCGCAGTACGCCATTTGAAGCTGCATTTAAGACCCATATTAAAGGTTTAAATATTTTTGTAAAAATAATCAGTGCGCCAGACAACAACAGGGCTGTTCCTTCTGCTCTTTGGATGGCAAAATTTTTCGGAGCTTGCTCCCCCAGTACAATGTGGAGAAAAGTGATTGTGGCAAACGTAAATAAAAAGGATAAGACATGGGCTACTGGACTGTTCTCGATCCCTACGGCACTCAAAAGCGGTTCAAAAATTAGTTTGGCAATCGCTGGCTCTCCAATATATCCTATACCCAGAGATGCAAGCGTTATTCCAAGCTGCGAAGCCGATAAATACGTATCCAGTTTGTCCGTTACGGCCAATGCATACTTTGCCTTGCCATTACCTTGATTAACCAATTCCTGCAGTCTTGATTGTCTGATTTTGACCAAGGCGAATTCTGCCGCTACAAAAAAAGCGTTAATTCCGACTAAAACCAATACCAGGATCAAATTCAGACCGATTCTTCCCCATTGCAGGCTCATCTTCAGTTCTCCCTATGATTATCTCTTTACTATATAGCTGTTCCTATTTCAGTAAGATCCTTAGCTGTTCTTTTGGTAAAATCTGCACCTGAATAGTACATCTTTGAGACGAGTAGATTTGGACCTGTACAGGATGCTTTTGGGCAATGACAGCTCACAGAACGAGCTAGCGAATGATCAAGCCATAATCCGAATACATCATCCAAACGGTCGCTATGGATGTTTCCAAGAGGCGGCACATCCGAAAAATCCGTAACCCGTATATTACCATTAAAAAGATCGAAATTAAGGCGGTTTTTACCATCCTGATCATTACGTACCGATACATTAGTCCCTTCACTCAAACGATTGAGTAAGTTCAATTCATCCAAATTGTCGCTGCAGGCGAAGAACGGAAACGTTCCGAATAATAGCCACACATCAGGATTTCGGACATCCAGAAGCCGATGAATGGATGACACAACTTCGTTGAGCGGCAACTCTTTTAGACTTGTTGCAAATGCACTCGTGTACATGGGATTGACTTCATGCCGCTGGCATCCCATTTCAACAATCAATTTGTGGATGGCTCCAAGCTTCTCATGGGTACGGAAATTAATTAGGGACTCGGCCGATACGAATAATCCACCCTTAGTTAGTGCGACTGCATTATTCATCATGCGGTCATACATCCCACTCACTACTGCTCTATCCAGAGGAGTGCCAAATCGAGTAAAACCGACGCCATAGTAATCATCAACACTCGTATAATTGAAGGTACTGTGCATGACATCGATGTAAGGAGCTATCATTTCATACCGAGTAAGTTCGAGCGTTAAGTTAGAGTTCATTTGGGTTTTTACACCCCGCTCCTTAGCGTATTTCAACAGTGGAAGGACGGTTTCTTTCAAGACCTCCATGCTGAAGGTTGGTTCTCCCCCCGTAAGGCTGATCGTCTCAAGGAATTCCACTTCATCAAGTCGCTTTAGAATCAACGATAGCGGAAGCCTTACTTCATCCTTCGTAGTTAGTACATCACCAACCGCGCAGTGCTCACATCGCATATTACACAGGTTCGTTACCGTCAATTCCACACTGGTAAGCTTATGCTGGCCGTAGCGGGTAATCGAGTGTATGGGATCCCAGGGATCCTTTATCAGGTTGTATAAGGGCTGCGGCAATCTTTCCGCCTCCTAAAAAGGTTATTTTAATCATTGTAGCTTACTTTCAGACAAAATAAAAATTCCTTGCTAGTTTATGCAAGAAACAAACGCCCTGTATTTAAGATTGGGAGAAGAAGAAGAAGGTGAGGCATTCGCGGCCTGTATTAGCCTCCGCAGGAATGTATCTTTCTTCTACTCCCATTGACATCCACAATCATAACCGAAAGCTTTTTAGATAAATCAATCTCATAGGGAGTATGAATGGGTCCCCCATCTGCTTCAATCACTCGTACAATAGGTCGATGAGGAATATTTGAGTTCAAATCCACGACCACTCCTA
>JACMJI010000344.1 GCA_014380705.1 Gorillibacterium sp.
CCTGAAATGGTGAAGCGGTAGCAGCTATTAGCTTAAGGCAAGGATGTCCTCGAACGGACAAAATTTTTTAGCCTGAGAACTCTTTTTACTTAAATATTTGGCGAACCGTCTTATGTCGAACGGGAAGTATCATGGTATGACAGGAATGGGCTAATCGACCATCCTACGCGAATGGTATGACAGGAAAGGGCTAATCAACCATCCCTACTCGAATGGTATGACAGGAAAGGGCTAATCGACCATCCCTACTCCAATTATTATGGGGTTTAGCTTAAATGGAATCTACTTTGTTGAAAGAGAGCTCGCAGCAGCTATCAATTTGTGTCCCGGGTAAAATAAATGCAAAATGCAGGTTAATTTAATTGATGAGTGCCTCCAAAAACTTAATAGATGGATTTATCCATTTAATTGTGACCATTATTTAAATTTAGGATGAAATCATTCGAAATAGATGGAGAAATCCATCTATTTATAAGTTTAGGGGGTTTTCTCGTCGATTTAACGGGGAATTTACATTTATTTTTTTTCATAGCCATAAACGACATATTTAGCCTAAAAAGCTTAGATGCCTTTCGCCATATGACCTTTAACAGTGCACTAGCGGCAAATTCCCGGTATATGAAAAAAACTTCTAATCTCCGGTATATGGAAAAAACATCTAACCTCTGGTCAATGGATAAAAACTTTTAATCTCCGGTCAATGGAACAAGTACTTCTGTATTTGTTTCACTTCGCTTTTGGCGCTATGGGGCATCATTCGGTTTCCTGCATTACTTTCGCTATTCGACGGTAAGGATTGGGGTTTCGCTTGTATGCTGCATTTATGTCAGCCCTATAAAAATGGATTAACTTATTTTATTGTGTGTAGTTACGATCGTTAGATACCATCTTATACGAAATGTAATGATTATTGAGCCTGACAGGACAGGTGATAATCTTCACTGATATTTCATGAACCACCGTACACCAAAAGGTGTAAATGGTGGTAGAGGTCGGGGCTTACCGCCCTAAAATAGGATTTATCATCAAGGAAACGGGTGCATCAAGGCGAAGCAATTGGAATGGGGTGGAAGAACGAAGTGTTCGCTTTTGTTTTCGGATGGATACCAATAAAAATACAATTCAAATCTCTATCCGAAAGCAACGGGCGACTGGAACCCCATTCCAAATTGAGCAGCCGATGTTGCAGCGGTTGACTTGAAAGAGTAGCCGATGTTGCAGCGGTTAGCTAGAAAGAGCAGCCGTTGCTGTAGCGGTTGACTTGAAGGAGCAGCCGTAGCTGCAGCGGTTGAAATTAAAAAAGGTTGGATGGCTCTCGCCATCCGACCTTTTCGCATGCATATCTCTTATAAAGATTAAAACATGCTTGCTTTACGGTGCTCTACCAGATCAATGGTTCCAAGTACGATATGAGCCGCACCGAAACTTAGGATTGCCGTTCCAAGCATTGGATATTTCATGCGTAGTGCAGCACCTGTTACGGTTACAGCCGTACCCAGAATCGTCGGAAATAATCCTTCTCGCACTGAAAATCACTCCTTTTCTTGTCGGCTGGTCAAGCATTATTTAGAATGGCTTTTTGGTGTTTGTTTATGCACCCCTCCGTTTGCTTTGTTTTACCAGAGGCTTATATAATATACGAAAGGGTAGGAAGGATGGGGATAAGGATGCAAACGGAAACCTTTGCTTTGAAGGAATGGGCTGTCATTGTTAAAGCACTTACTGATGGAAAACAGCTGCTACTCATGCGTAAGGGCGGTATTGCCGAAGAAACCAAGGATTTTCAGCTAGAAAGCCGCTCTTTTTATCTTTATCCAACTTATGAGCATCAGAGAATAGAGCTACTGAAGGATGAGTATCAATCTGAACTAGTCAAGTTATTGGAAGATTGGAATCCAGACGACGCACGAGTGGAGATTGGCTGTCGCGCGGAGGTTGTGGAGGATATTGAAATTCGATCTCAAGAAGAATTAGATAAGCTTAGTTCCTTTGCAATATGGACAGAGTCCTTTTCCGAGGAACGACTTAAATGGAAGAAGAAACAACCACTTCATTTGTTGCTATTGCGTGTTTATAACTTAAAGGAGCCCGTACGCATTCCAATCAAGCCGGAATATGGGGGTTGTAAGTCATGGGTTTCCATAGATGTTGATCTGAGAGGTCATGAGGAGATTGCTGTATTAGATGACATTATTTTTAAGAAATCCATCCAAGACATCAAATTAGCACTACAAACTTGAAAAGAACATGTCGAGTTTATTGATTTTTGCCATCGCATGTAATAAACTTAACAGTGAGAATCATTGATAATCAATTAGCTTTTAACATACATGTTGCTTATAACGGGCAATCCTACATTGGAGGGGTTCAATAGATGAGTCATTCATTAAGCTTTAAAATTGAGGGTCTGCGGGCTGGTATTGAAGGCAAGGAAATTTTAAAAGGCTTTGATCTTCAAATTAATAACGGGGAAGTACATGCTATTATGGGTCCAAACGGAACCGGAAAAAGCACCTTAGCCTCCGTACTTATGGGACATCCGAGCTTTGAAGTAACAGCGGGTAGTGTGACTTTTGATGGTGCTAACTTGCTGGAGATGGCTGTAGACGAACGTGCACGCGCAGGACTTTTCCTGGCGATGCAGTATCCAAGCGAAATTCCTGGTGTTACCAATTCCGATTTTCTCCGCAGCGCGATTAATTCCCGTCGCGAAGAAGGCAAAGAAATCTCATTGATGAAGTTTATCCGCCAGATGGAAGGTAAAATGAAGGATTTAGAAATGAATCCTGAATTCGCTCACCGTTATCTGAACGAAGGGTTCTCTGGTGGCGAGAAGAAGCGCAACGAAATTTTGCAGATGCTGCTTCTGGAGCCACGCCTTACCATTCTTGATGAGATTGACTCTGGTCTTGACATTGATGCTTTGAAGGTCGTTGCGAATGGAGTCAATGCTATGCGCAATGAGGATCGAAGCTTTCTCGTTATTACTCACTATCAACGGTTGCTAAATTATGTTAAACCGGACTTTGTTCATGTCATGATGCAAGGCCGCATTGTCCGTTCGGGTGGACCGGAACTTGCAGAGCGTCTGGAAAGCGAAGGCTATGATTGGATTAAAGAAGAGCTGGGAATTGCAGATGAGACGGTAGGTCAAGGAGTTTAACAGGAGAAGGAACCGGAGGGACATGAGATGACGCTTAATACTACGCTTCCGATCGACCATGAAGCTATCACCGAACGCTCCTGCAGGTTGGGGGAGCCAGGTTGGTTGACCGAACAAAGAGTTAAAGGTCTGCAACTGGCTAGCGAAATTGCATTACCGAAGCTTACAAAAATGAGAATTGACCGTTGGAAGCTTGATGCTTACGGCGAATATACAGAGGATTCCCAGACCGAATCGATAGAAGCACTCCTTGATGCATCAGGTTTTCCTATTGGCGAGAACGGCGTGGATAATATACTTGTACAGCAGAATTCATCCGTTATCTATACATCTTTGACGACAGAATTAGCTGAAAAGGGTGTTATTTACACTGATTTAGCTACAGCCGCTAAGGAACATGGCGATTTGGTTCAAAAATATTTTTTCAAAACGATGTCTGCGAATGAGAATCAGTTATTGGCCCTACACTCAGCTCTATGGAATGGTGGAGTTTTCCTCTACGTTCCAAAGAATGTAACGGTTCAGATTCCGCTTCGTGCTATCTTCTTGTCGGATCGAAAAGGGGCAGCACTAGCACCTCATGTGTTGGTTATTGCAGAGGAAGGCAGCTCCGTCTCATACGTAGAAAATTTCATATCCGCAGGCACCTCTTCAGAGTTAGTTGTCAATGCGGCCGTAGAAGTATTTGTTGGCCAAGGAGCAAAAGTTCGTTTTGCATCCATTCATAGCTTCGAAGAGGCGGTAACTGACATTTCATACCGTCGTGCGGTTCTTGAGAGGGATGCCAAAATCGAATGGGTTATTGGCGAGATGAATTCGGGCAATGGTGTATCGGACACGACCAATTACCTGAATGGTAGCGGCTCATCAGCGGATGTCAAAGTCATCTGCGTTGGAGATAAAGAGCAGAAGCTCAATCTTACGACACGGAATATCCATGTTGGCAAAGCAACTAAGTCTGATATGTCTACGCGGGCAGTTATTCTAGAATCGGCAACAGCGATTATCAATGGAATCACGAAGATTGAGAAGGGTGCAACCGGTGCTAATGGTCAGCAGACCGAAAAAGTATTAATGCTGAGTCGGACAGCGCGAGGGGATGCTAACCCTATCCTACTCATCGATGAGGATGATGTAATCGCCGGGCATGCCGCAAGCGTAGGTCAAGTTAACCCAGATCAAATCTACTACCTGATGTCACGTGGTTTGCCAAAGGCTGAAGCGGAACGGCTCGTTATTTATGGCTTCCTTGCTCCTGTTGTGGCTAAACTGCCTCTCCCTGAGTTAGAGAATCAGTTCCGTCAACTGGTGGAAAGGAAGTTGGGTCAATGAATGCAAGCGAGCTTCGCAAGCTCTTTCCGATCTTAGATCAAGAGATCAATGGTCATCCTCTTGTTTATCTGGATAGTGCTGCTACTTCTCAAAAACCACTTGCGGTTCTTGAAGCAGTTAACGAGTATTATCGTCACAATAATGCCAATGTTCACCGGGGAGTTCATACCCTTGGTTCGCGCGCAACGGATGCATACGAAGGGGCTCGCGAGAAGGTAGCTAAATTCCTGAATGCACGCGCAACAGAAGAGATTATTTTCACGAGGGGAACCACAACAGCAATCAATTTGGTTGCGTTAAGCTACGCTCGCTCCGTGTGCCAAGAAGGCGATGAAATCGTCATCACCCCACTAGAGCATCACAGCAATCTCATTCCGTGGCAGCAGGTCGCAAAAGCTACCGGAGCTAAGCTGAAATATATCCCTTTGCAGCCAGACGGATCTGTGCGTCTTGAAGACGTCGAAGCCACAATTACCGATCGTACAAAGATGGTAGCCATGACCTATGTTTCCAATGTCATGGGTGTTATTAATCCAGTCAAGCAGGTTGCTGCTATCGCTCACAAACATGGTGCCAAAATATTGATTGATGGCGCGCAGAGCACACCGCATATGAAGGTGGATGTTCAAGACCTAGATTGTGACTTTTATGCCTTCTCCGGTCACAAAATGTGTGCACCTACCGGAATCGGCTGTCTCTATGGCAGGAAAGAGCTATTAGAGAATATGGAGCCAATCGAATTTGGTGGAGAAATGATCGATCATGTGGGACTTTATGATTCTACATGGAAAGAACTTCCCTGGAGATTTGAGGGGGGTACTCCTATTATTGCCGGTGCCGTAGGTCTCGGTGCTGCTATTGATTTTCTAACCAGCATTGGGCTTGATGAGATTGATAATCATGAGAAGGAGCTTGTATCCTATACCATGGAGCGTCTTTCCAATATCGATGGACTTGTCATTTATGGTCCAAAACAAGAGCGTTCAGGTGTGATCACCTTCAATCTCGGTGATATTCATCCTCATGATGTCGCAACAGTATTGGATTCTCAAGGTGTTGCTGTTCGTGCAGGTCATCACTGCTGCCAACCTCTCATGCGTTGGTTAGAAGTTACCGCTACGACAAGAGCAAGCTTTTATATATATAACACTCGTGAAGACGCAGATCGACTCATCGATGCGTTACTAAAAACAAAGGAGTACTTTGGCTATGGAATTGGATGATTTATATCGCAGAGTTATTATGGATCATTATAAAAATCCAAGAAACCGCGGCTCCTTTGACGGGGATGTAATTACTGTCAATCTCAACAATCCTTCTTGTGGTGACCGTATAACCATTCAGCTCAAGATGGAGAATGGAATTGTTATGGATGCCAAATTTCAAGGAGAAGGCTGCTCAATCAGCCTTTCCTCAGCTTCTATGATGACGGATGCCGTAAAAGGCAAGACACTAGAAGAAGCGGAGCACATGGCGGAGAACTTCTCCTGCATGATGCGAGGTCAGCATACAGATTTTGAGTATGAGGATTTAGAAGCATTATCTGGAGTTAATAAATTTCCTGCACGAATTAAATGTGCAACACTTGCCTGGAATGCGATGCGTAAGGGAATCGAAAAGACAGATTGACTGATCAAAATGCACTTATCATCCCTATTTTCGCTTATTCAATAGAGGTTACTAAGGAGGGAAACACCATGGTCAAGCAAATGCCGGAAATGGAAGATTATAAGTACGGATTTCGCGACGAGCATAAGTCTATTTTCCAATCAGGAAAGGGGCTTACTCCTGAGATCGTAACTGAAATTTCCCGGATGAAAGGCGAACCAGATTGGATGCTGGAATTCCGGTTAAAGTCATTGGAACAGTTCTACAAAATGGCGATGCCCGAATGGGGCGGTGATCTCAGTGAGCTTGATTTTAATGAAATCCAATATTATGTTAAACCTTCCGAGAAACAAGGTAAAACTTGGGAAGAGGTTCCATCGGAAATTAAAGAAACCTTCGACAAGCTGGGGATTCCAGAAGCGGAGCAGAAGTTCTTAGCAGGTGTATCCGCTCAATACGAGTCGGAAGTGGTTTACCATAGCATGCAGGAAGACCTGACGAAGCAAGGGGTTATTTTTACGGATACCGATTCAGCTTTACGCGAATATCCTGAGCTGTTTCGTAAATATTTCGCTACAATTATTCCGCCAACTGACAATAAGTTTGCAGCGCTGAACAGTGCGGTATGGTCTGGCGGCAGCTTTATCTACGTTCCCAAGGGTGTAAAATGTGAGATTCCCTTGCAGGCCTACTTCCGTATTAACTCAGAGAATATGGGACAGTTTGAGCGTACGCTGATCATCACCGATGAGGATAGCTTTGTACATTACGTAGAAGGCTGTACAGCGCCTATATACAGTACAAATTCATTGCATAGTGCCGTTGTAGAAATCCTTTGTCTAAAAAATTCTCGGATGCGTTATACGACAATTCAGAATTGGGCACCGAATATTTATAACTTGGTGACTAAGCGAGCCGTGGCGGAAGAGAATGCTACGATGGAGTGGGTAGATGGTAATATTGGCTCCAAGCTGACGATGAAGTACCCAGCAGTGGTCCTCAAGGGTCGTGGTGCGAAGGGAAGCGTTCTCTCCATAGCAGTAGCTGGTAAAGGCCAACATCAGCATGCAGGCGCCAAGATGACCCACCTTGCTCCGGATACGACATCAACCATCATTTCCAAGTCAATCAGTAAACATGGTGGTAAGGTAACTTATATGGGGCTTTCCTCCTTTGGACGGAATTCGCAAGGCTCCAAGGCCAATATCAAATGTGATACGCTTATTATGGATAAGGCGTCCACTTCTGACACGATTCCGTACAACGAAATCATGAACGATAATGTGACCCTTGAGCATGAAGCAACGGTATCCAAGGTATCTGAGGATCAGCTCTTCTATCTGATGAGTCGAGGACTGTCCGAAGCAGAGGCTACCCAAATGATCGTTATGGGCTTTATCGAGCCATTCACGAAAGAGCTTCCGATGGAATATGCGGTCGAAATGAACCGCTTAATCAAGTTTGAGATGGAAGGCTCTATCGGTTAGGCCATGAGCAGCGATTCGTGCTGGATCAGAAAAATTCAACGACATTCATATTACGGATTAAAAGAAACCATTATAAAAATACCCCGCAGGCATTGCGCCTACGGGGTATTTTTAGTTAAGGTCCGGTAATAAAAGAATATTATTGACGGGCAGTTTATAGGTAAAGATGTATAGAGTACTTTTTTACCTATAAACAATATACAACTATTATATAAGGATCATTCTGATTCCGTATCGGTAAACGCATGGCCCTACAGGACGCCGACAGGCGTTTATCCTTGAATATCTTATATAAACAAACTTTAAGCGATTTCATCCGTAACAAAATGTACAATCCAGAGATGACTCATTTGAGCAAGATCAACAAAATGATCCTCAATCTGAATAAGTGGGTTGAATACGTCAGTAGGATTGGTTAATACGATCTTGCCAGTCTCACCATTATTTAACGTCACTTCTTTACCAATCATATTCGGCAGCATATTTCGAATAAAAACTTGAGTGATGTGGGGATCAAGCTTGCCGAAGCTCATATGATGCAGTTCACGAAGTACATTAAGCAAATCTCTAGATTTACGGTAAGGAGCCGGAGTAATCATTGCACTATAAATATCAGCAATAGTAACAATTCTGGACATCTGATGAATCTCGTTGCCCTTCAAACCGTAGGGGTAACCTGAACCATCCAATCGTTCATGATGCTGAAGGGCAGTAAGTGCCCATTCCGTATTGCCTATAGATTCACTAATAAGACTGAAGCCCTCTGAAGTATGCTCTTTAATGATCTTAAATTCTTCCTCCGTCAAAGAACCCGGTTTTGTAAGCAGTTCAATTGGAGTTTTGGTTTTTCCGATATCATGAAGGTAGCCAGCTGTTCCGACTGAACGGCATTCAGCTTCTGATTTCCCCAACCATTTGGCAAGGTAATAGCAGATCATACCTACTTGAATGGAATGGCGATAGGTATAATCATCGTTTTGATTTAAGGTAAGTAGCATGAAGGCGATATCATTCTTACCTTCAAAGGAATCGGATAAAGTAAGAAAGCCGGATTGGACGAAGTCTCCATCGATTGTTCCGGTAGCTCTAGCCATTTCAAATACTGCCTCTGCAGACTGTACCGCTTCAAGATAATTGTCCTTCCATTTCGAATAATTGGCGTGAAAGGGGTGAGTCGTGTCTTCTGGTTTGACGGACCGAGGAACAATATCAACATTATCTAGCTGATGCTGTAATAACCGTGAGACGCTTTCTCCAGTCAGAACGGTACCTGAGGAAAGGACTAGCAATCCGTACTTGTTGAACATGTCAGTTAGTAGAACATCACCGTCTTCTAAATCCATAACATGAATGATCATGTATCGTCACCTTTTCAGCGTATGTATTCTTCCATATGTAGATGATAGCAAGAGTTACAGTTAATGGCAATGATTCTTGAGGAGGATACCGAAAATTGATTTTATATTGCCTCCGAGTGAAACCATTTCGTATAATGATTAGATTATAACATATTTAGCGAGAAGGGGAGCGGATGTTGCAAAAATCGGAAAAACTTGTTATTCTGCATACAAACGATATTCATAGTCACTTTGAACGAATGCCTTATATTGCGAAGCTGCTTAATCAAGAAAGGCAGAAGGCGGGTCAAACCGCAACGCTTACTGTCGATTGCGGCGATCATATCGATAGAGCCTACATAGAAACCGAAGGAAGCATGGGAATTGCTAATGTTGAAGTGATGAACGCCTGCAGCTATGACTTGGTTCTTCCAGGTAATAATGAAGGACTCACGCTTTCCCCTTCCTTTTTAGCCGAAGCATACCGTCATGCAAGGTTTGGTATTATCTGTGCAAACTTGTTCGAAGCGGACTCTGGTACTCCCCCGGAATGGATGAACCCCTCACGTATTTTGGTTCGTGGGAATCTGCGTATCGGTGTTGTTGGTGTAACTGTGGCTTATATAGAATTTTACCGGCTTCTTGGTTGGAAAGTTATGGATCCGATCGATGCGGTAAGGCAGCAAGTTGGACGAATACGTGATAAGGTTGATCTATTGATTGTTCTCTCTCATCTCGGCCTGCCAAATGATCGTCTACTAGCTTCTACTGTGGATGGAATTGATCTTATTCTGGGCGGACATACTCATCACCTATTAGAGCAACCCTTGCTTGAAAGCAGCACGTTGATATGCGGGGCAGGGAAATTCGGCACCCATATAGGACGCGTCGAAATTAGTTATGATCTGGAACTACAGCAAATAATCGAGCTTAAGGGAACTTGTATTCCGACAGTGGATATTGAACCCGACCAAGGTATTGCTTCTCTTGTGGAGCAATTTCATGAACAGAGTCGGTTGAAGCTCTCGCGTCCCATTTCGCAACTGGCTCAACCTTTAGGGATCCATTGGGAGTCAGAGTCCCCACTTGGCAACTTACTTGCGGAAGGTATACGTCGCCATACGGGTGCTGATATTGGACTTGTGAACGCAGGTCAAATCCTGGAGGGACTTGAACAAGGAACAGTATCTTTAGAGAGACTGCACCAGATTTGTCCATCGCCGATTAATTCATGTCTCTATTGGTTAAAGGGTCAGGATTTACTGGAGGCTCTTGAATCAGCTTTGCTGTTGGAATATACTTCTAAGCCGATTTATGGGTACGGTTTTCGCGGCAAAATCCTTGGAATCCTATGCTTAAATGGTATGGAGATAGAATATCATCCAGAAGGCCCGCCTAATCAGAAAATTTCCCGGGTAATGGTCGGCGGAGAACTCTTTAATCCAGAACAAGAATATCTTGTTGGCACGATTGATATGTTTGTTTTCGGTCTGGGTTATCCTTCGTTGTCTAGAGGAAGGAATGTCCAATTCTTTTCCCCTTATTTTCTTCGAGAATTGCTAGCGGATGAGCTTATTCGTTTACAAGACCGCTCACAAGAGGAACTAATTAGACACTGGGTACCGACAAACACAGCTTACAAGTAATAAGGGGGAAATACATATGTTAGATTTATGGAAAGCTATTATAATTGGGATTGTCGAAGGGCTTACGGAATTCCTTCCTGTTTCATCAACAGGTCATATGATTCTTGTGGGTCATATGATCGGATTTACGGGTGAAAAAGCAGATACCTTTGAAGTCGTTATCCAGTTGGGGGCGATTCTATCCGTTGTCGTGCTTTATTGGAAGCGGTGCTTGCGTCTAATAGGGATTCGCGATAGGAGTGTTCCTGTAAGAGCTGATGGGCATTCTCTTAATCTGCTCCATATCATCATTGGTATTCTACCGGCATCCCTCCTGGGGCTTGTCCTTCATGACTATATCAAGCAGCTGTTTATGCCTGAGACTGTATTGATAGGACTTATCGCCGGGGGAGTCTTCATGATTATCGGAGAAAAGCAAAGCCCACGAACTCAGGTCGTGACAATGGATGAGCTTACCTATCGCCAATGCCTCTATATAGGATTAGCACAGATATTATCCTTATGGCCCGGCTTTTCCCGTTCCGGCTCTACGATCGCTGCAGGTATGCTTACTGGCGCATCTCGCGGTGCCTCCGCCGATTACACCTTTCTGATGGCTATTCC
>JACMJI010000345.1 GCA_014380705.1 Gorillibacterium sp.
ATCTATCCATGGGATAGAGTATTCTACATTTAGTTAATGAAAATGAACTTAGGAAATCATCCTGTAGCATGAATTTGCACTTAATCGATAAGTTAGTAATAATGGTACGAAAAGCGGGTGACGAAATGGATAATTTTTTGAATGAAAATAATATTATCTTATATCAAACAGATGAAGGAAAAGTAAAGATCAATGTTTTCTTTGCTGATGAAAATTTTTGGATGACTCAAAAAGTCATGGCCGATTTGTTTGACGTTCAAAAAGCAGCTATATCTAAACATCTTAAAAATATTTTTGATACTGGAGAACTCTATAAAGATTCAACTGTTTCCATAAAGGAAACAGTTCAAAATGAGGGTAGTCGAAATGTTCAAAGAAATGTGGAGTATTACAACCTTGATGCCATAATTGCAGTTGGCTACCGTGTAAACTCTAAAAAAGCCACTCAATTTAGAATTTGGGCAACACAAACTTTAAAAGAGTACATTCTTAAAGGTTTTGTTTTAAACGATGATATGCTTAAAAATGGAAAGCCTTTTGGTAAAGATTATTTTGATGAACTCTTAGAACGTATAAGGGAAATTCGAGCGTCTGAACGTAGAGCTTATCAGAAAATTGCTGATGTATTTGAACAATGTAGTAGCGATTATAGCCCTAATTCTGATGAGACAAAGACTTTTTATGCGTTTGTTCAAAATAAGATGCATTATGCTATAACAGGTAAAACAGCAGCTGAAATTATTTATGATAGAGCTGACAGCGAGCATCCAACGATGGGACTTACAAATTGGAAAGCATCTCCTGATGGCAAGATAATTAAGAGTGATGTTAAAGTAGCTAAGAACTATCTCAATGAAAATGAACTTGATAGGCTTAATCGCATCGTTACAATGTATATTGACCATGCTGAGTTTCAAGCATTAAGTGGTCAAATGATGACTATGAAGGATTGGATAGACATTACAGATGGTTTTTTAAAGTTTAATCGGCAGGAAATTCTGAAGGATGCTGGTAAAATTAGTCATGACGATGCGATAAAAAAAGTTGAAGGTGAATATGATAAATTCAGGATCAAACAAGATAATGACTATATTTCCACTTTCGATAAAGTTATGAAGAAATACTTAAAAAATGGAAAATGACAAAAATTCAATTATTGCTACACTTTCAATCGTATTCAATTTGAGTGCGATTTTTTTCACTCCAAATTGAAATCGTGGTGTGCAGATACCCTTCTATATGTGAAATGGTATTTCAGAACCCAATTATGAATTCATTGCCGACGGTAACGGGGAGCTAAGGCTTGTAATTTAGGCAAAACAAAAGCGGACAGCAGCAACTGTCCGCATAATGCCACCATTCATTAGGTAGGTTCAGAAAATATCCCTATGAACACTGCCCTAATGGCGGGGTCCTGTTTTTGTGAGCAATGCTCTTTAGACTCCATTCTATTTCTTCATATTAACGCCAATGATGCCTCCGAATGCGCCAACTGCAAAGGCTGCTGCAACAAACAGCAGAGATTGCAATTGAAATGCTCGATCAAAGCCAAGAAAACCAATTAGAAAAAGTAATGCCGCATAAAGGATACCCGTAGCGCCCCCCGCATACCAACCACGAGCCCCCGATTTTTTTCCAGCGACCATTCCGCCAATGACTGCGGATAGTGCGTGAATAACATACGTAGCGGATGGCAGCGAGCTTTCCTTCTGATCGGTCAAAGCAAGCATGAGTGAAAGAATGAGTGCACCGATTGCCATCATACCAAAGGCCCAGATCATTCCACCAAGAATGGGGGCAGCTAAAGGCGTTTTTTCCGAGTGCTCCATGTTCATAATAAGTTCCTCCCTAATGCCGCATCCCTATGCAGCAAGTCCGTTATATTCCCTATATTCTATGGTCAAGCTCTTGTGAATATGACAAGCAGAACCGTTGCGAACCCGTCATTTTTTCCAAGGCATCGGAAGCTTCCGAAGATCGTCCGCGTCAACCATTTTGAGAACGAGAATACCGATTATATAGAATACCGTTCCAGCAAAGAGTGTAATTAAAAATCGCAGCAAAGGGTTGCCTACTATCGTTGAGCCCATGATCCAATAACATACATAGCCGGTCCCCACAGCGATAAGTCCGATTTTGAAAAATTCAGAGGAGGGAAAAGAGAAGCGCAGCAGCCTGGTCACGCTGTTCCAATGGAGAACGGTGACAAGCATAATATTGACGATAATAGCCATGATTGCACCAAGAATACCGAAGCTTGGATTGGAAGCAAGCACAAAAATAAGGGCTAGCTTTACAATGGTTCCAATGAGTGTATTGACCAGTGCCTTTCCTGAATGATTGAGTGCCTGAAGAGTGGCTTGTAGGGGGCCTTGAAAATAAATGAAAAGAGCGGCCGGAGCCATCATTCGCAGCATGACACCAATCTCGCTGTTGGCGTAAAGGTAATAACAGATCGGATCGGATAAAACGTACATAAAAACGGCAAAGGGGGTGCCTGATAGGAGAGCCAGCTTGAGCGATTGATGCAAGCGTTTGTGTATCGTTACTAAATCTCCTTTGGCACCGGCTTCCGAGAGCGTAGGAATGAGTGAAACCGATAAGGAATAGGTAAGCACACCGGGCAGCAATAAGACAGGAATGATCATCCCTTGAAGTGACCCATATTGCATGGTAGCAGCAGCAGTAGCTACCCCGGCAATGGCTAGACATTGCACCGTTAGAACCGATTCGAAAAAGTAAGAGAATGAACCAACGAGCCTATTTGCCGTTACAGGCAATGATACGAGAATAACCTTGCGCAGAATGAATCTTCGACTCTGCTCGTGTTCGTTTTTTGCATCAATTTTTGGGATAAATCTACCTTTTGTCCGACTTTTTCTATACTGGAGCAGGAGAACAATCATACCCGAGATTTCACCAAGTAAGGTTCCGACCATGACTCCGGCAGCCGCATATTCCAGCCCAAGAGGAGCAAGCGATACCGCTAATGTTAGCATTCCAGCAATTCTTACAAGGGACTCGGTAATCTGGGAAACAGCTGTGGGTATCATATTTTGTTTCCCTTGAAAATACCCGCGAAAAACGGATGAAACCCCGATAATGGGGATGATCGGAGCAATGCAGACGAATGTATAAAACACCCGCGGGTCAGTAAAAAGCAGCCTCGTCAAGTACGGAGCAGAAACCACACAAATGCCGGCAAAGAATAGACTGAGCGATAGAGTAAATAATAGTGCCATACCTAAAATTCGCTTGGCTTGGTGGCTCGCACCTCCTGTTTCGGCCTCTGCTACTAGCTTGGCGACTGCTAGAGGAATCCCGCCCGTGACAAGGGTCAGCACCACAATCAGAAAGGGATAGCTCATCTGATAAAGCCCGACACCCTCCGCTCCTATCACTCTCGGTAAAGCAATTCGCGGGACAAAACCGAGAAGACGGTTGACGACTCCGGCAGTGAGCAGAATCATCGTGCCTTGAATAAAGGTTTGTTTATGCTTTTCCAAGAGTATCTCTTCCTCCAGCCCGTATTTTGAGTTATAGTGGTGTAGGGATTTCCCCACCCATGTGGGGTTATTTAATGTTTATGCTGAACCTGTCCACTCTCATGCGCGGATTTTTGAAAGTTGAGATTTTGAAGGAATTTATTGTTCACTTGTCGAATTCCCATAGAGGCTAATGAACAGAAAGGGAGGTACCTTCCTTGGACATCGATGATTGGGAAGCGGGACCGGACGAAGAGGAGCTGATGAGAATTGCTGGGGACTTATGCCGGAGTAAAGCGAAGGAATTCGTCATGCTGGGGTATGAGCACGTAACACACGAGGATATCTGGAATTGTATCAGCGCGCGTTATAAGAATAACGGACTGCCTCGGCTGCACAGCATGGTGAATGATATACTGTCGTTAAAAGCAACACAATTCATGAATTGGATGACGATGCAAGCCTTTAAAGGTTTTCTTTCTGATTAAGGAGACCTTATTCGACAGGAGTTAGGAGCCGACCCTTATCGGCCCTTCAGCGCCCCCGCCGAGGGGCTCTTTTTCCTCGTCCATCCTTGATTGACGGTTATTTTACAGGTGAGTATAATAGGAATATTGGATATCGAAGGGAGACCACGTCAGAATTATGAATACCAAAAGATTCGCAGCATTTCTTTTGACAATCGTACTTATGTTGACCGTTGTTGGAGCAACCAGCCCCTACATCGTCAGCAAAATTAGATTGGGACTGGATTTAAAGGGCGGCTTTGAAATTCTTTATGAAGCAGCGCCATTACAGGAAGGCAAAAGCGTCACATCAGAGTCGCTTAACCAAACAGCTCGCAGCTTGGAAGATCGGGTAAACTCCGCAGGTGTTGCGGAACCGGAAATCACAACCGAGGGCACCAACCGGATTCGGGTACGGATCGCCGGTGTTGCTAACCAGAGCGATGTTCGTAAGATGTTGAAGGAGCCTGCTAATTTGACTTTCCGCAACCCGGCGGGAGAGGTTGTTATGAATGGTGCAGATTTTGTACCGGGGGCCGCCAAGATTGGCTATGACGAAACAAATCAACCGGTGATACAGATCGAAGTGATTGATAAAGCTAAGTTTGCTAAGGTTACAAAGACGCTTACTGGACAACGGATGTCCATTAACCTTGATGAGAAAGAACTGGGTGCGCCTGTTGTACAAGGAGAGATGACACAAGGCAGTGCTACCATTACTGGCTATCCTTTAGATGAAGCCAAAGAGATTCGGGACACGATTAATCTGGGTGCATTGCCGCTTAAGCTAACCGAAAAGTATACAAATGCGGTAGATGCCACATTAGGACAAGAATCACTCAATAAAACGATGCTCGCTGGCGCTATCGCCTTTGCTTTGATCCTGCTATTCATGGCATTCTTTTATCGCGTTCCAGGCTTAATTGCCTGTGTGACCCTTGTCGTTTTTGTCTGGCTTTTATTACTTGTTTATGTGCTCCTCAATGCTTCGCTTACATTGCCAGGTATCGCTGCCTTTGTACTCGGAGTCGGGATGGCTGTAGATGCTAACATTATTACTTATGAACGAATCAAGGAAGAAATTCGCAGTGGGAAAAGCATCATGTCTGGGTTCCGGGCAGGGTCGAAAAACTCCTTCCGTACAGTTATGGACGCTAACCTAACGACAATTATTGCTGCTGGTGTTTTATTCATTCTTGGCACGGGTTCCATCAAGGGCTTTGCTTTAACCTTGATCTTCAGTATCCTCGTCAGTCTGATCACGAATATATTCCTGTCGCGTGTGTTGCTCCAGCTTTTGATTCGCTCCAACGCAGCCAGAAAGCCAGCTCATTTCGGAGTGAAGGAGGACGAAGTTCATGCACTTTAAATATAATGTTAAATTTGATTTTATGAAGCATAGTAAGACATTTTTTACCTTTTCCATTATCATTACTATTTTGGGTGCGATATTCTTGTTGGCAAATGGTTTTAATCGTGGTGTCGATTTCAAAGCTGGGACATCCCTTGATATTTCGGCTAGCCAATCCATGCCTAAGGCCAAGGTACAGGAATTGATCACGGCTGCAGGGTTTCCAAAAGGAATTATTACACCAGGAGAAGAACGGGTTTCCATCCGCTTTGACAGGGTACTTAGCCAAGAAGAAGTAGAAAAGCTGAAGACAGGATTTACTACCGCTTTTGGTAAGGATGTCAGTCTGGAAGAGAATACCGTAGATACGACATTAGCTCAGGAATTGGCGAGCAAAGCTATATATGCCGTTATGATCGCAAGCTTATTCATCCTGATCTATGTAGCTTTCCGCTTTGAATGGCGTTTCGGGGTTGCAGCAATTGTTGCGCTCCTGCATGATGCATTCATTGTCATCAGCGTATTCTCCATCTTCCAGATCGAAGTGAACCTAACTTTTGTCGCTGCAATTCTTACCATCATTGGTTTCTCCATCAATGATACGATCGTTATCTTCGACCGTATTCGAGAAAACCTGCGGTTCTCCAAGCTCAAAACTTATGACGACCTGAAGCATTTAATTAATGTCAGCGTCGGACAAACCTTTACTCGTTCAATTAACACAGTATTAACTGTCTTCATTGGTGCATTACTGTTGTTCATTCTTGGCGGCGAGTCCATTCGGAATTTCTCGCTTGCCATGCTGCTCGGTCTTGTATGCGGTGCTTACTCCTCCATCATGATCGCCAGTCCTTTATGGGCGCTATTGAAAAAGGGTTCGCTCACTAAACCTAAAAAAGCATTGGTTGGGGCAAAAGAGTAACAACAAAATTATCAAATTTCATGTAAAAAGAAAAGGCCGCGAAGATACTTTCTTACGCGGCTTTTCACTTGAAAACAAGCTGATTTCTCTCGCTCATTTAAGATATGAGGTGCATCATGCCGAAACTTAACTATCGATACGGTGCGGCTATCAAAGCTGTCATTTGTACGATTGTCTTTGCTTTAATCAAAGGCGCCGCGGGGTGGACTGCGGGCAGCATGTCGCTCATCGTGGATGCTTTAAATACCATATCTCGCGTTCTTAGACCGATTGCTAGGAAAGATGAACCACTTGCTCCCTTTTTGTTAGCTGCTTTTCTCCTTTTTCTAGGTTTTGAAGCACTTTATCGTGCTGCGGTGGTGCTTTTTACAGGCGAACCAAACCCGATCATGACAGCATTTAGACCGTGGGCTGCTTTGGTAGCTCTTGTCTTTGTTTGTACGAACCTCCTTTCACGGTCTAAACGTAATAAGAGAACCAAAGCGCATGTGCAATTACTTCATTCTGGACTTTGGCCCTCCGTCCTTGCTCTTCTTGGAAGTGGTTCATTGGCCTTTGGTGCAATTCTTGGAACCTCGTTTGCTTCCCGTTTGGATGCTTTAGCGGCACTAGTTGCTGCCGTATTGATCTTAAGAAATGGCTGGAGAGCGGCTGTAGGAATCGTACCGGGTGGGTCCAATCATCATACGGAATGGCACGATACAGAGAAAATGATTAACTCTGCTCAAGAAGTGAAGGGGATCATTGCTGTCAAAAAATTAACCGCACACGAGCATGGACATTACGTTTCTGTAACCACGACAATATTTGTGAACCCGCGAATAACGGTTACAGAAGGTCAAGAGATCGGACGTGCGCTGCGAAGACACCTGATGGAATATTATCAACACATTGCAGAAGTACATGTTGAGGTGCTTCCTTACAGATCG
>JACMJI010000346.1 GCA_014380705.1 Gorillibacterium sp.
ACAGCTCCGATTTCCAAGCATGCATAGAAATGCTGTAGAGCTTTCCGCCATGAGGAATCAAATAAACTTCAGTTGTTGTTTTGCCATCCGTAGCAATGATCTGATAATAGGCTTTCTCAAAGAACGGACCGGCATCCGCTTTTGAAATGACAGGCTCTATCCCCGGGTAAACCGTCTTCAGCTCTTTAAGCGCAAGCTGCTTCTGCTTGTCAATGTCCGAATCTGAGGGAAGCACGGCAATGGTCATCGTGCTCCATGGAACTTCTACTGAGACGATACTGTCGATCCCAGTCTTTGCATCGGAGCTCGTTGTAAACCGATCGGGGATATAGATATAGTACCCTTTTTGTCCTTCCCAATAAGCTGCTTCCTCTGTCTGAGTAGCTTCTGGGAAATGATAGGTCAGGGTCATCGTGCTTGGTGGTTTTACTCCACTCGGACCCTCGGCTTCTGACCGTTCCCGTACAAACGCCATTGCATTGAACAATAGCTTTGCGGCCTCGCTGCGAAGGATCGTCTGTTTGGGGTTAAAATTTTGGTCTTGTTGAAGTTCGGCCATACCTCCAATCAACAGCAATTGAATGCTATGCATATAGGCTGGATCGATATTCTCCTCGTCCTTAATCACAATCCACTGCTTGGTAAACGCATAGTCACCCGTAGTCTCCACAGCTTGAAATAGTAGATGGGCAAACTGCTCTTTGGTCAGCGCTTTGTTTGGTTCAATATCCTTGGGGAGATCGAGCCCGTTCATTTGGGCAATGACAAAGGCGCGAGAATACCAAACGTCGTCTTTTACCTTACTGAAAAACGAGCTTGGTTTTAGCTCCTTTTTCGTCAAATGCGCATTAATATTCAGGCCGAGACCCTTCACAATTAATTGGATGCCTGCCGCATAGGTAAGCTCGGCACGAGGGGCATAATTGTTGTTGCCTACCCCTACGACAACACCCTTCTGCTGTAAAGCACGGATTTCCTTCTCTGCCGGATCCTTCCCAATGTCTGAGAAAGCATACGCCGAGATGGCACCACTAAGGAGCAGAACACTGCATAACGCAGCTAGAATTCCTTTTTTCTTATACAAGTTGATCACCTACCCTAAGTTTGATCTGCTGTCACTTTCTTAAACGGTCGAAACCGGAGCAATGTTGCATTGTTCCCAATAATTAATCTAATTTAAAAGACGAGGTTCATCATCTTGAATCATTGTTATCTTCGCAGAATTTGTACCGTTCCGTCATCAAAACCAACAATCACACGGCTCGCCATCTCGATAAAAAGCCCATTGTCCACGACTCCAATGATCCGGTTAATTGCCCTATGTAATTCTTTGGGGTTGTCGATTCGATTAAAGTGACAGTCCACGGTGTAGTTGCCATTTTCGGTAAGAAGGGGAGCTTCCTCATGGATTCGCAGGACCGGGTTGCAGCCAAGCGCTCGCAATTTTTGGATGGTTAACTCGCTCCCGAAGGGAACAGTCTCCACGGGTAGCGGGAATTGCCCTAAGTGGTTTACCCGTTTATCCGCATCAACAATAATGATTAATTCTTTACTCGCAGAGGCAACGATCTTCTCACGAAGCAGCGCACCTCCGCCGCCCTTAATCACATTTAAAGCTCCATCTACTTCATCCGCTCCGTCGATGGTGATATCAATGGCGTCGATTTCCGCAAAGGAAACAATCGGGATGCCAAGGCGTCTTGCATGGGCTTCCGATGGTTTAGATGTCGCTATCGCCTTAATATTCAGCCCTTGACGAACCCTTTGGCCAATTTCGCGAATGGCCCAATAAGCCGTTGACCCCGTTCCAAGCCCGACAATCATTCCGTCCTTGAGATATTCAACTGCTTTCTCAGCGGCCAATCTCTTTCTATCCACTTGTGATCACCCCCCTCCATTTTAAGGCGCATTTGAATGGTAAGCAAACAGGGGGGTATCAACCTCCTCTAAAAACAGGCCTATGTTTCATCCAGTTCCGATTAATGTGGATGAAACATAAGCCCTATATTTTTATCATAAATTGTTGCCGGCACTTACATTTGTACTCTTTGACTGACCTCACTAGAAGGATCAACTAGAAGCGAGTCCGTGAATTCCACTAAACCAATTTTACAGTTAGGGCCGATTACTACCCTTGTTCCACGAACGACTTTTACATCCGCATGATCCAGTTCAACGACTGTACCTTCAATTAAATCCGCTCTTAGATGGCTATATTTACGGAAACCCAACAAATCAATGAACCACGAAAGGAGACGATTGAATCCAAACCCATGCCACTGGATGACCCGAATGTATTCACCCCCAATCTCCTTGGCATAGCTGCCGCCACCGAACGCAAAGTCAAGATGATTGGCATTTAACAACCCCTCTACGCGAAAGCTGCCCTTTCCCCTAAATTCCTCCGCTTCCAGATCGGCTTTACTATGGAGGGAGCCACTCACCTCAAGCCGATTTGTCTTGAGTCCCTGACAGGATAGTGACCCCGAAACGTGAACCTCTTGCGAATGCAACAGACCTAGAACTTTCATCGAACCCGAAACGTGGACCTCATCTGTGTACATCTGACCTAATACACGCGTTGAACCCGAAACTTTATGATGACCACCCGATAAATTCCGTTCAAACTTTGCACTTCCACTCACTTTAAGATCTCCAGCTCGAACGTTCCCGCGAGCCGTGCCGGACCCTGAAATACTGATGGAGTTGGCTTCTACATCTCCGTCCAACACACCAGAGCCTGACACCGAAATATGGTCATATACTCCGCCAATGATGGTCCCGCTGCCTGAAATTTTACCATTAGGTAGTCTGTGTGCATTCACTTGATTCATCCTCTCCACTCCCTTTCTCCTACTCTTATCGCTAGCTTCTGCGCCTCTGCATCCAGATCCCAATCCACCAATACCTGAATGTCCGGTTCAGGCCAATAAATAGTCCCTTGCTCAACTAGTAGGAATACATCCGCGCTGTCATGGCCTAAAATTATTAAGCGATAGCTGGTCCCCTGCATTTTCGGTATCCAAGATAGCGCAGCCGCCGCAAAGCGATCTGCCGAATGCTCATTGATAATCTGACCCTTCTCGAGGAGATTACCCACCTGGAAAAATAATAAATTTAGAAAGCTCAAGCTTCTTCCCTCATTATGATGCAAAAGCGAACGCGCGGAAGCCGATTTCAAATCGATTGACTTCCCGATCTGGTCGACCGAGAATGTTTTCTTGGACTGTTCCGGTGAGAATACGGCGG
>JACMJI010000347.1 GCA_014380705.1 Gorillibacterium sp.
ATGATATTGGATAATCGTATCTCGAATATACTGCCCACGTTCGCGAGTGACGCAGTCTGTATAAGCATCTTCCATATTGGCGGCTTCCGTACGAACACCCATGGCCCATATCTGTTCGAGAAGCGGATCAGAACAACGGAAAGAGCCTTTCTCCTCAACAGGATAGGTTGCTGACTTTAGCTGCAACCCCTTTAGCGTCACGTCCTTCTTCGATTTGCGCACCGTCAACTGAATATAGCGGAATCCCCTTGGTTGGGTCAGCATCCAGTCGAGGGTTTCCTGGCCAGCATCCGCATAGGCTCGATCACCGAGACCATACCAATGATAATGGCGTAAATGTTTGCCATCCGCGTTCAGGTGTTCTCCATAGGTCAAATCAATTGTAGCACCGCCTGCTCCTTCGAGTATGATGTGTGGAAGGACAAGCTGTGTCAGGCCTAAATCAAGCAGCAGCGAGAACCCGTCCGGGTAATCCCGCAAACGGAACGTTCTGGAGGCTAATTCATTCAATGTGCAGGATTCAAAAGGCTCACCGTAGGTATCCCAACCTGTATCCAGTGTTGGCCATTCGCCCCGCTCGCTCACAGTAACATTAATCCAGCCTCCAACCTCGCTTAGCGTGTCTTCCGGTTGGTAAGGCAATAATTTAGGTTTTAATACGGACGCAAACAACTCCTCAGATACGACGGGTGATCGACGGAATAATACATCTGAGCCAGAATCCCGGTCGGCCGAAATGACGATTCCTTTATCCTTAGGCAGCGCGATGTAATGGTGTAACATATCTTGCATAGCGTCAACTACGCCGAAGTAATCGTTCCACCCTTGACGTAAATCGAAACGGTGATTTAGACGCATGCTTTTATCACTCGAGATTAAGCCCGCCGCGACAGACTCTCCGTTGATCCAAGTATTCTGATAATAGAGTCCTGCAGTGACCCTCATATCTTCTGGCGCGTAAATCCAGGTTTTAAACGCCATGAATCTACTCGTTTTATTCGTCTCATGTATCTCATTTACATGCGGCATTGGAACGCTAAACGAATAGATGTCTTCTGTTGGTGCCAAAGGAAGGATATGCAGCACCCGCTCAACTGGAACCTGATTTCCCGTCATAAACGGAATTTGCCGGGGTTCAGCCTTTCCCCAAGCATCCTGATTCAACAACTCTACCCCATTCATCCAGCCGGTATCATCGTAATCCATCCGGTTCCAGTTAGGCTCATCCAGTCGCTGATCGTAATGGTCAGCTGCTTTTAAGAACAGACTGGACTTTGCCGCATATCTATAGGCGGGTGCAGCTGCTGCTTTATACGCAGCCAATCCCGTCGTTAAATCAATCGTTTCGCCTGCAGCCGTAACTTGGCCCCAAGCTGTCAATCCAGCTTGAGCTGGCATTGTGATAAACGTTTTGTGGCCAACGTAGTTGACTTGGACAGCAATGACATTACGTCCTTTGACAAGCAGACGACTTAAATCATGGGTATCGTACACAGGATGACGCGGGTCAAACCGTACCGATCCAGACTGGATGTACTCACCGTTGACGAATAGCTGATAGGTTGTATCGGCAAACAATTGCAGAACTGCCTTTTCCGGCTTATCCTTTATCTCAAATGTTAGCCTGAATCTTGCGTAAAGATTGCGTCCCTGCCCTAATTCGTCATACCAGATCGCTTTGGCATGATTCGGCCTTCCTGTATCTATCATTTTGGACATTCTTAGCCACACCCTTTGTTGTCGAATGGAAATCACTTTACAACTTATCATTGACAATTATAATGAATATAGCCCCATTTCTATGGGGCTATATGAGACGATTCTATAGGTCTTTCATGACATCTTTCGAATGGGGGGAAGCGGAATGCTGCAAGTGAATAGAGTCTTAAAGGGAGAGAACCTGTATTCTGAACAGCTTCCGGTGAATGTTAACCGATCGGAGGAAAACTTCTATCTCGAGCAGCACAAACACGACTTCATTGAAATCATTTATGTGGAAAATGGGGCCGGATTTCATTATATCGAAGATGAGCTCGTTCGTGTCCGCAGAGGCGACGTTTTTTATTTGCCGGTTGGAACGTCTCATGTTTTTCGTCCGACGGGACAGTCTCCAACCTCCCAACTTATCATCTACAATTGTGTTATCAAGCCTTCCTTTCTAAAAAGCTTACAAGACATACATGAATTAGAATTGCCTTTCTTTCCTTTGGCAAATGCGTTGCAGGTTGATCATCAGGATAGGATTTGGTTCACCTTCAGAGATCAGGGGGAGGAAATTGGTGCTATATTCCGAAACATGTTCGCAGAATACGTTGTTCAAGGTCCAGGGTGCAGAACGGTCCTGACAGCATGGCTCCTGCTGCTCCATGTTAAGCTGTTTCAGCGAGACAATGGCGATCCATCTCCACATAACAAAACAGGCAACCAAATGCAGGCTGCCCTTGAATGGTTGGAACAGAATTTTAACGAAGCGGTTACGCTTGAGAAGGCAGCAGCTATTGCCAATATGAGCCCCCGGCATTTCTATCGCCTATTCAAACGACAAACAGGTCAAACCTTTCTCGAATACGTACAGAATAAAAGAATAATCCAAAGCTGTATGCTGCTGGAATCAACCGACCTGAACGTATCTGAAATCGCCTATGAGGCTGGCTACAAAGATTTGAAAAGCTTTTACCGGGTTTTTAAGCGGCTTGTTGGAACCACTCCGAATGAATACAGGCGGCAGCAGATGAACAATCGTGCGGTTGACGTATGAATGATTTCGTTTTAGACATAAGTCAGCTTTTCGAAGTTAACGCTCTATAGGTCATTTCAGTTTGAGCTCTAAAAACCCAATGCTCGCGAAATAATGGTCAAACACGTTATCAGAAGCAGCCGACCACACGTCCGGTGTCAAATAAAAGTTGTAATTATATGCGGAAAAATAGAGCCGATAGGTCCCATTGCCCTTTGGAATAAGTCCCAATGGTGTACGAGTAAGATTCCACCACTTTATGGGGTGGTTATTTAAATCTAAAACAATCGGCTCGCTCCAATCCACGCCATTGATCGAAATCATATAACCAATCATTTGCAGTGCGCCACAGCCGTCGAAGAAGGCAACATAGGTACCGTCTTCGAGCCGAGTAACAATGGGATTCTCCGTATGACTGCTGACGGACGCCTCCATTGAAAGCCGTGACCAAGGCCCGGAAATATCAGGTGCCGATGCTAAACCGTTTATCTCAATTGAACTTCCATACCAAGCCAACCACCCTTGGTCGGTTAGATAGGGATAGAAGGAGTCAACACCCATCAACCCTTCCCAAGGGGCGGCCTCTACTCCAGGCTCCATTAATATCGCTACTTCCTCGTACGGACCAGCCAGTCCGTCAGGCCCCTTTACTTGAGATACAGCCATAGCAATCCGGCCATCGTAATTTCGATACCATGCCTCGGGTGTATTGGGTTTAGAACGATAACATACATAGGTTATTAACCATTGTTCCTTACCATGATCGTAAATCGGCATCGGCGACCAAAGACAAGCATGGGTATCCGTTCCATCAAAATTACCACTGGATTCAAAAACGGTAGAAATACGATCCCAGTGCAGTCCATCAAGGCTCTTCCAATGGGCCAAACGTGTCTTCCCCCACACGGGCACTCCTGACATTTCTGTCGTAAAGATGTGAAATTCTTCATTATGCATGAAGGAAAGTCCACCCTCAAAGCCATAAATATTATCTTCTGTGCCAGGCGTACCTTGTGTGATCACAGGCTCTGGGTGCACATAAGTAACTTCAAAGATCGGACGGACTACTAAATGAGTCATCTCGCACCTCTTATTGGATTAATCGAAACCCTGCTTCTCATGACATAGCAATGATGCATGCCTTTTATCCTTCACTTCACATTTGAAGCTCGAATAAACGCGCTGTCACTGGATTCGGAAGAGTTACCGTTAAACTGCCACTAGACTTATTCCATGAGAATGAAGCGTCATGTTCTTGAGGATAAGCACATCTCACCTGAACC
>JACMJI010000348.1 GCA_014380705.1 Gorillibacterium sp.
GAATCAAATGTACAGGAAAATCTGCCAGTTGATATGCCAAACTCTCGCCGATTCCAGAGCTTGCACCCGTGATAAGGACCGTCTTCCCGTCGAGTTTGAGCCTAAGCTTTTGCTCATCCAGATGGGTAGGTGGAAATAATATATTTTCCAAGAAGCTATATTTGTGCATAAGTCCCCCTGTTTACTATTTTGTTCCCCTGCTTTTATCGGATCGATGAAACCGATGATAATAATAGGTAATTTCAACCTGTGTTTAGGTTAGTCCTGATTTGCCTCTAGGCAATACTTCGAAAATGACTGTGAATCTAGCCAGCTATTAATAGGGATCTATTATCTGTTTGGCGAAGAGCCATCTAGCATTTCACAACAAACGGTGAAGAACCAATATATTTCCACACAAAAAAACCGCAAGCACTTATGAAAGTGCCTACAGTTTTTTTCGTATTTTATAGAAGAAGATACATCTAGCCTAGGCTAGTCTGATACAGCACCACCGGTGCCTGATTCATTTCTCGTATTGAAACAGACATGAGAATTATCCTTATAAGGTTTGCCTAAGGCAATTTTTTTAACAAATTTGCTACTACTTGGGCGGCTTCAGCTCGAGATGCAAATGCATCCGGCTTAAAGGATCCATCAGTATATCCGTTAAAGAGACCGATCTCTGTTACACCTGCAACAGATTCAACTGCCCAATTAGAAATTCGTGCTAAATCGGAGTAAATCTTGCTTGATTTAATTTCCTGATTTCCTCCTGCATATCGGTATGCCTTCAGCAGCATGACTGCCATTTCCTGCCGGCTGATGGGCTCATCCGGCGCAAATCGTTTGCTATTGCGGCCTGAAACCAGTTTGGCATTAAAGGCAGCACCAACCTCGCCGTTATACCACGCCTCAGCTTTTACATCTTCAAAAGTCTGGATCATCGAAGGGGTAAGTTGCAAAGTCCGTGCAAGTAATGCTGCGAACTCCGCTCGAGTGATTTGGGCTTTAGGGCGATACACTCCTTCATCCATACCCATGGTTATTTGTTTGGCCGCAAGAATGCGGATTGCATTCTCCGCCCAGAAGCCAGCCGGTATGTCTATATAGTTCTTCCGGTATTCCATAACGGCATACTGGCTGAAGTGTGGAAGCCTAACCATAATGGTTTTATCTGCTTTATTGGTTTTTCCACCCATGTATTCCCATTGCCCACGGACTCATTCAGCAGATAGACGCCAAGCAAATCCTCGCTTACTCCGGTTGTTGAATAGGAAAAAGTAACTTCTATCGGTTTAAAGAAACGTTCCAGTTTGTAGGTTCGATTGTCTTCTTTCACAACGACGAGCTCTAACTGATAGCTATGTCCAGTAGCTTTTAGACCCGTATCCGAACTCAACGTTACAGGTACCTGTTCTGCTTTGAACATGATTTGGGATCCGGGTTGTTCCTGCAACGGTACGCTTTTCATTAAATCGTCTAATAATGACGCTGGAATGGTAGCTTTCAAGATGCCTTCTAACTGTATTTCGAGAACAGCATTTCCAAGGACGCTAGCTGTGTCGCTGGGTAAAAGTACTTCCTCTACACCTTTTACTGCTCTGATAATAACCGTTCCGGCATCATTCTTTTGCTTCAGTTCATTATGCTGAACTTGTTTTTGCTTCTTATCTTTGTCCTTATCTTTGTCCTTATCTTTGTCTTCCGGAGGTTGCCCGCCTGAAGGTACTGTTACTGTTACAGTGCACTGTGCGGTCTTGTCCCCATCCTGTGTCATAACCGTAATCGTAGCCGATCCCACTCCGATTGCAGTAACCTTGCCGGTGGCATCCACGGTTGCGACGCTCGTGTTGCTTGAACTCCAAGTGATCAGCTTATTCGAAGCTTCAGCGGGTATGACCGTAGCGATCAAAGTTGCAGAAGGTTGGGTTAAGGTATTCAGCTCGAGTTGCGTTCGGTCCAGCGTAATGCCAGTTACCGGAACCGATACAGGCGTGGTGGCAGTTGTATTGTTAGCAGTGAACGGATTTGGCACCTTGGTTAAAATAATATCGTCCAAATAAAAATTGGCGTTGACGTTACCTTTCCATGTAAACACGTTGCCGTCTCCTACAAGTACAGTGTTTCCAGTTGTGAACATCACTTGTTTATAGGTCCATGAGGTTTCCATAAATTTCAGGAAGAACTTCACTTGCTCCCCTCCAGAGACGAGCCTATATTGAAAACCGACATCGCTAGCTCCTCCTGTAGGGATTACATCATTTTTACCCCAGGCACTTAAGAGATACGTGGTGTTCGGTTCCACGTCAATAGTGTTTCCGCCGCCGCCGTTTCCTCCTGCCTTCATTTGAAGAGCCTTAGTTCCCGAATGAGCCTCGGTTGTCGTCACCTCTCGGTTCCCCCAATTGCTCCAGATCGTATCCCCAGCTTCGAAGCCTCCATTCTGCAGAAGATTCGGTACTTTACTCAGGACAATCTCATCCAAGTAGAAATTGGCGTTGGTGTTGTTCTTCCAGGTAAATACATTGCCTTCACCGGGATGTACACTGTTTCCAGTTGTAAACTGAATCTCCTTATATGTCCATTCTGTCTCCGTAAAGTTGAGGAAGAACTTTATCTGTTCCGCTCCTGCTGCACTTCGATATTGGAAGCCAACATCACTAGCTCCCCCTACCGGGGCCGCATCGTTCTTTCCCCAAGCACTAAGAATATAAGTAGTGTTCGGCTCCAAATCGACATTGTTACCGCCGCCGCCGTTTCCTCCTGCTTTCATTTGAAGAGACTTAGTCCCCGAATGAACCTCGGTTGTCGTCACCTCCCGGTTTCCCCAATTGGACCAGACTGTATCCCCAGCTTCGAAACCGCCGTTCTGCAGAAGATTGGGAACCTTCACAAGAGCTACATCGTCCAAATAGAAATTGGCGTTCGTGTTGTTCTTCCAAGTAAATACATTGCCTTCACCGGGATGTACTTGATTTCCAGTTGTAAACTGAATTTGTTTATGGGTCCATTCTGTTTCGGTGAATTTTAGGAAGAACTTCGTTTGTTCTGCTCCTGCTGCACTTCGGTATTGGAAACCAACATCACTAGCTCCCCCCACCGGGCCCACATCGTTCTTTCCCCAAGCGCTAAGAATATAGGTGGTGTTCGGCTCCAAGTCGACATTATTTCCACCGCCGCCGTTTCCTCCTGCTTTCATATGCAAGGAATTACTTCCCGCATGAGCTTCAGTAGAAGTTACTTCACGGTTCCCCCAATTTGACCAGATCGTATCACCTGATTCAAATCCACCATTAGCAAGAAGATTGAAGTAATCAGCCTCTGCCACGGAAATTTCGGTGAAAACCGTTTCATTCGTTATATTTTTGTCTTGGTCATGATTAGTGGGGTCCAACTTGAACATCACAGTAAAATCGGATTTAGGTGTGTACTTGCTAACCGAAGTTAACGTTACGCTCTCGTTTACATTAAGGGTTACCTTTTGACTGGCCCATGTGGTCTTGGTCCCATTTACATAGAAAGAGCCTGCCACCATCGAATCGGTTAAGGGTTCAGAGCCTTGGTTCTCCACCGTCACCTGCAAATCAACAGGAAC
Organism: Gorillibacterium sp.; assembly: GCA_014380705.1. Next base: position 3,578 of record JACMJI010000348.1, read on the forward strand.
TCCGGAGTATACTTCAGATGGCTGCGCTTTGACCTCCTTAACCACCAGATCGAGCCCTGGACCAGATGCAGCATTAAAGGTATGCTCCAAACTGTTGTTCGCCAAGATGCTGTCAACCCCATAGCTGCTCGTGTCCGTATCGATAACTGCTTTAAGAGTTAAAGAGGTCATATCGACAGGTATTACATATACACTTGAGACAACCGTGCTGTAACGGTCCAGATCCAAATTAATATCCGATTGTCCATCGCTTTCTGTCAATGGTATACCGTTCACAAGAAACTTCATTTTAACCTTGCCGTTCAAGAGTTTATCCCCAGTATTGCGGACCACAGCTTGAAATTTGATTTGATCTCCCGGGCGGAAGTCGGCTTTGCTTATAGCCAAATCCTGAACGGCAAGATCTGTAGAATCTAGTGTTACAGGGAGACTATGGTTATCTGCCCACACTTTTTCACCGAACCAAGTCAGATTTGTCGGTTTAACCATGCCGTTGGTATCACTGCCCCAGCCGCCACCTCCCGAACCGCCGTCCGTGGTCAATTCCCAATCGTCTCCGCCGTCCCAAGCCCAGACGATTCGGCCGATTTTGTTCGGTATGGCATTCTCATAAACTTTACGGGTAGCCATGACGAACTTATTTTTACTGGTGGCACCAAATTCACCAATAATAAGGCAAAGTTTTTTGGCCTGAACCGCTGCAATGTAATTCTTCATCTTATCATTGTTGTAATCCCAACCATCATAAGCATGGATACTGAAAACAATATTATGTTTGGTATCTGTTGCCAACAGCTGTTCTCCATGGCTCAAGATAGCACTGTTCACCAGTTGGACATCACCGCTGGATAAGGGACCCGTATCTTGACCCCAAGTAGAACCGTCCGCTATGATGATGCTATTATTCCCCACACTTCGTATGCCTTCGACCACAGCCTGATGCAAAGTGAGCCATTGGGGATCGAGAATGTCTCCTCCCGGCTCGTTCATTACATTAAACCATACGTATGGATTGTCTTTGTATTTCACTGCTAGCCCCTTATGCCAATTGATGAGGTCTGCTTTAGAAGGATTGGTGGTATCCGTGAAATAACCTCCCGTATGGTCATGGGCCTCAAAAATTACGACAATACCACGGCTCGTAAAAGCGTTTACAATTTGGTCTGTATCATTATTATCATTGAATCCTCCTGTACGAATCACACTATTGACCCGTACGGCATTAAAGCCCCAGTTTTTAATCAGCTCCGCGTCCTGGGTAATCTCTCTCGGCCACCAGCTGTTGGGTCCGTTGACATTGATTCCTTTGATTACAAATTCGTTACCCTGTGGATCCAAAATTTTTGTTTCAATCACTTTAAATTCCCCATCGGCTGCTTTAGGAACGATGTAATAATAAACCTTTGTGGTTTGAGTGGTTGAGAGTCCGTCAGCATTCGTGGCAGTTACTGCTAAAGTGTTTGCTCCTGCTATTAATGTAACGGCCTGACTGAATTGATAAGTGGCCACAAATACAGTTCCTTGGGCTTGACCGTTTAAGGTGATGTTTACATCCGATTCTTGGTCAATCGTTCCGGTAATATTAATATTAGAATTGTCTACCGTAGTATTTGCTTGATCTATCGTTATACTTGGCCCCTTTAGACCATGCACGTCAAATTCATGGATGGACCACCAGGAATCAGCTCTGGTTCCTGTTTGAACAACTTGAATGTAACGAGCTTGCTGTATTGGAAAGCTAACGTCTGTAATAACACTGCCGTCACCGCTTGCAATTGCTGCCCCCCAGTTGCTGCCATCATTGGAGACATATACTTCATAGCTTGGCGGATAATCTCCAGCAGAGCCTGATGTGTTCATCACGATTCTATTAAAATGTTGAATAGACTGCATATCTAGCTTGAAAATTTGCCCTGGAGCTGGGGACGTTCCCGATGCCCAGCGAGTTGTCAAATCTCCGTCAATTGCTTTATTCGGTGTATCCAATATTCCCTGACTATTCCAGCCGGACTGAAAGGCCTCTGCCGTCCAACCTGTCTTGTCAAGTAACGCAGTGGAAGGTGTAGCGGATACAGGGGACGCTATTCCTGCTAATAAATTTAATAGTAGGAGGAACGCCATTAAGCTGGCTAATTTTCTTTTCAATCCTATCAATCCTTTCGGTTCCAATTTTGTATTCTCAAATTTCCATAGATTTAATGAACAAGCACGCATCCCTATTGAGAAGAGATGCTTGCTTGCTTGTTTTGGCGAAAACCTGAGTGGCTTCAGCCCGTGATGTAATGGTACCTTCCGTTCATTTAAATCGAGATTGATCGTTACTCTTTAACCGAGCCTAGCATGATACCCGTTATAAAATACTTCTGGAGGAATGGGTATACCACCATCACTGGGATCATCGTCACGAAGATCTTCGCTGCATTCAATGTTTTGTCCGATAATGTATCGAGGTTTTTTAGCTCGTCGAAGGTTAGGACCCGTGTCGGGTCGATTTTGACAACCAACTGCTGGATATAGGTTTGGAGTGGGTAATGCTCCGGCCTATTATTATAAATCAGACCATCAAAAAATGAATTCCAATGCCCGATAAAGACAAACAGCGTGACCGTTGCGATTACAGGCAAGGATAATGGAAGGTACATCCGGAATAGCATAAACCACGGCCCTGCCCCGTCCATGCTGGCCGACTCATCGATCTCCTTGGGGATGCTCCGGAAGAAGTTAACCAGAAGAATCACATTGAAAGCGCCGACTGCACCTGGTAGTACAAGTGCCCAAACGGTATCCATTAGATGCAAATCGTGAACGGTCATGTAAAGCGGAATCATGCCTCCGCTGAACATCATTGTGAACACGACGATCCACATATAAGGTGTTCTCAAGAAGAAATCCTTCGGATCCCTCGATAGCGGGTAAGCCATCAAGAAAGATAAGAGTAGGCTGATTGAGGTGCCCAGCAGCACTCGCTTTACAGATATAAGGAAGGCTCTGTAGAATTCATTATCCTGTAGAATCTTTTGGTAGGACGTAAATGTAAAATCCTTTGGAAGGAACGTGACTTGACCTGCTCCTGCCTTTAGGCCGCTGCTTAGTGAAATCGCCAGCGTGTTCACGATGGGGGCAATGGAGGTAAGCGTAATGATTGCAATGATCAGATAAATCAAGAAATCTGCTATACGGGACCTGGTCGTCGTTGAATGGATCATATCGTTTCAGCCTCCTCTAGAAGATCCGGTAATTCGCATACTTCGATGCGAGTTTGGATGCCAGAATGATCAGGGCAAAGCTGATAACGGATTTAAATAACCCGAGTGCCGTTCCCAGTTCGTATTGAGCTTGCTGCAGTCCTACCCGGTATACGTAGGTATCAATAATGTCTGACTTATCCATTACCATGGTGTTATACATGTTGAAGATCTGATCAAAGCCTGCATTCAGTACATTCTGCAAGCTTAGCGTCGTTAGAAGCACGATAGTTGGTGCAAGCCCAGGCAAAGTAATATTGCCCAACTGCTGCCAACGACTGGCTCCGTCGATCGCCGCCGCTTCGTACAAATTCGGATTAATATTTGTAATCGCTGCAAGATAGATAATCGCGCCAAAACCAAAGTCTCTCCAAGCCTCCGTGCCGATCAGTATTCCACGAAACCATCCGCTGTGAGCGAAGAACATAAACGGCTCTGCGCCAGTGCTAATCAGCAAATGGTTCACGATTCCATCCAGAGAGAAAATATCTCGGAACATACCAGCCAAGATAACCCAGGATAGGAAATAGGGAAGATAGACTACCGTTTGGACCGTTCGCTTGAACCACCTGATACGAACTTCGTTCAGTAGAAGAGCAAATACGATAGGAGCGATGAGATTAAAGACTATTTTCATACTGGCAATAGCAACTGTATTATTGAAGACACGAAAACTGTCACTATTAGAAATCAGAAATTGAAAGTGTTTCCACCCCACCCAAGGGGAGTCCCAAACTCCTTTGACTGGATTAAAATCCTTAAAGGCCAATTGTAAGCCAGTCATGGGATATAAGGAGAAGATAATTAGGAAAATGAAGCCTGGTAATAGCATCAAGTGGTAGTGCATGTATAATCCGCTTTTTTTTCGCATGATTTAAACCATCCTATCTAGTAGGAGAACGAAACACCGGAGTCATCCGGACATCTCGCTCTCCCCCTTTATCTACATAAACGGTTACTTAGCTGCTGCTTGATTTACCTCATCTGTCATCTGCTTGCCACCGAGGTCATTCCATTCTTTCACGAAGCTATCAAAGTAATCGATCGACTCTTTACCGATAATGATCTTCATGAACGCATCTCTGGCCTTGTCATCCAATATTTGTTTCTTACTCCCAATGGTTTCAGTTGTTCCGTTAAAGGCCGAGAAAACCAGTTCAATATTGGCATTAGCTAAAGCGGAGGCACCGGAATCCTGCGGACCCCACCCACGATAATCAGCCCATGTTTCCAGATCGCGCTTCGTTGGATCGTCCTTGATGGAGTCCATATATTTCTTTACCTTATCATATTGTTGCTGCTTGTCTATCGACAGCGAATCCCTTGTTGTTACACCATCATAGACGTCCTTGTACATCTTGAAGCTTCGGATAATTTCATCAGCCGGTACGGAGGTAATGTCGGTTGTTAGTGGCCAAGGCAACATACTGTCCTTATAGCCGCCGTCTTTCTGTTCCGTATCCATCAGTTTGCTCATTTCCGGATATTTGCGTTCCTTCACTTCTTGCGCCAGGTTAACCAGCTTCATAGCCAATTCCGGATGCTTGAACCCCTTCTTCACCACAACGAAGTTCCAAGAAGGTGCGCCTACGGTTTGTTGGACTTTGCCGTTCACATTCTTGATCACGAAAGGTTTCCAGTCAGCCTTTGTATTCTGCGGGTTCAGCTTAAGCGGATCACTGAGCGGCCAGAAGGGTCCCCACCATGCATGAAACATGATCCCTGCCTTCCCGTCCTTAACCAATTCGTTATTCTTGTCGTCGCTGCGAAGCGCGAATTCTTTATCAATTAACCCTTGTTTATACCAATCCGCAATTTTTGCTAAACCTTGCTTGGTAGAGTCGGCTACGATCGTATTGGTAACCTTACCGTCCGCACCCGCCATCCACATCCCCGATGGTACGCCAAAGTAATTATAGACAACAGGTCCTAAGGAATGCAGGTTGCCAGTGCTAAGAGGGTCTGTACTCATCAGCAAACCGATGGTTTTACCTGCTCCGTTTCCACCTGGATCCTTCTCTACGAACGCCTTGGCAATTGCTGCAAGGTCATCAATCGTCTCAGGTCCTTTCATGTTAACCTTCTCCAGCCAGTCCGCACGGATCCACACCATATTAAGTCCGTCCGCCATACTGTATACGTTTGGAATGGCGTACATCTTACCGTTTGAACTCACCAGCTCTAGCGATTTATTGTTGACAGAGCTGTGATAATCCTTAATAGATGGAAGCGCATAATCGTTAAATACACTCGTTAAATCCTCAATCATGTCATTCTTGATCAGCTGCTTCAGAACATTTAAGTCGGAAACCTGCATGATGTCCGGGATGTCATTGCTGGCGATCAATACGTTTAATTTGTCGCGAAGAGCCGTACCTTCACCAGGGACCTGCCAAAGTATCTTGGTTTTCACATTTAGTTTTTCTTCCGCAAATTTTGTTGCAGCATTGTCGTCCAATGTTGCTCCTGCAGGAAGCTTCTGAATACGTTCATTGTTGAAAGCTACTCCCGTCGTATACTCGACAGTCTCACTGTACTTGCCTAGCGGTTCTGCTTTCACAGGTGCAATTGATGCGCTGACTGTCGGAGCAGCTGACGGTACAGTTGTCGCATCTGCCCCCTTTTCAGTCTTGCTGCATGCGGGTAAGATAGCTAGTACGGCTGCTAAGCAAGCAGCCATCACCTTTGTGTTTCTTGTTCTATTCATCCGTGTGTCCCCTCCAACTATTGTTTGACTACGCTTTCATTGTACGGGTTACCGATGTGTACAAATATCCGCGATTTTAACGAAATGTTATCTATTTGAACGCAAATTCGCTTCCATGGGTATTCGTTGTGATGGTATGCGGATCAACACCCCGGTTCCCATCCCTTTCCTGCTTAGCATTTGAACGCCATAAGAATCGCCGTATTGCAGCTGGATTCGCTGATGTACATTGCGAATACCATACCCGCCTGTCTCGCGCTCACCTGTAAAAAGACTTTCCAAGACTTCTCGGTCCATTCCTACGCCGTTGTCGATGATTTTAAAGCATAGATCTTCGCCAGAAAGAACCGCCACAACCCGAATTCCAATACTCTCTCCATAAAAAGCGTGCTTTAGAATATTTTCCAGAAAGGGCTGCAATAGGAGCTTGATTGTTCGACAAGAATAGACTGCCTCATCAATATCCCAATAAAGCTTAATTCGATTTCCGTACTTTACACGCTGGATCTCCAGATAAGTCTCTGCTTGATCCAACTCATCCTTGACCGAAATCATGCTCTTCCCATCATTTAACGTGAGGCGGTAGTATCGGGCGAGCCCAAACACCATATCATGAAGCTTCTCATTCTCCCCCATTTTGGCCAATTGGCTGATAGAAGAGAGTGTATTATAAAGAAAATGAGGATTAATCTGGGCCTGCAGTGCCTCAAGCTCCGACTCCTTCTTTTTAAGTTGCGCCACATACACTTCATGGATTAAGCCATCTACTGTTGAAGCCATATGATTAAAAGAATCAGCAATATCGTTAAACTCATCTTTTCCAGAAAAATGAATTCGTTTATGAAACTCTCCTACCCGGAATACATCAAGGGCAAATCTGATTTTGTTCACTCGACGGGAGAAATAGCCAGAGAACAGGATACTGATAACCGTGAGAAGCAGGAAGCTTGTGAGGCAAACGATAACGGTTAGCTTCCAGACATTCCTTGCGTCGCGGTGAAGCTCCTTAATGGGGATCAATGCAACCAGTTCACCTTTTAACGAAAGAACGGGTAAGCTTGTCCTGATATATTTGCCAGAGCCATGTAAAATTTCTTCCTCTGTAATCCCTGACCGCTCTCCATAAAGCACTTCGTTACCATTCGTCACGATGAATAGCCTTGCACCTGCTCCCAGCAACTGGTTGCTCAAGGGCGCAAATAATTCCTTCTCCTTCACGATTACTCGAAGCAGCCCAATGTCAGTGAAGCCCTGCTCGATATCGTTCATTCGACGTAGAAGGGAAATGTTGCCTAATTGCTTGTCATTGTCAACCTGGGTCCAGACCAATTCGTACAGCGGTATACGATCTATCGAAAACAACTCACTGTTTTTGTTGCGCAGATTGACGAGTGCATAGTTGCTCCCAAATTGATTTTGAAGAGGAGCATCAAGTAAATGCGGGTTTAGCTCAGGAATGGTCATATTCTTACTATAGATCGTAAGCAGCAGGGTGGACCCGCTTAACTTCAGAGCATAATTAAAGGATGGCTTCAACGTTTTCTCTGTCATCTCATATACATCGAACACTTCGGTATATTGGGTGCGGAATACTCGTTGCAGCGGCATGTCAAAATACAATTGGTCGCCTACACGCTTGATCTCTGCGAGCTTTAAGTCAATGTTGTCGTGGATCTGCCTCATCGAAGAATCGATGCTGGTCTTCGTCCTCTCCGTCGCAGAGTGCAGGGACAATAAATAGGCGAAAGTACCGATGGTAAGCACCGGGGCGGAAACCAAGAGCAAATAAGTTAAAGTCAACTTCCAGCCGATAGAAATTCGGTACTTGCGCTTTGCCAGTCTCATGGACTTAGCTCCTCCTCAGCATTGCTTACGGTAATCACTTGGGGACATGCCCAAGGCATCTCGAAATTGTCGGTTAAAGAGTGTGATTGTAGAATAGTGAAGCCGATCTGCAATTTCATAGATTTTTAGTGTGTGGTCACGCAGCAGCTCACAGGCTCTTTCTATTTTCATACGTAGTATATAATCACTCAAATTCTCATTTGTTTCCTTCTTGAACAAATGCCGTAAGTAATTAGGGGAGAATGCGAACACCTTGGCTAGACTGATTACTGAGACATCAGCCTCAATATGTTCCTTCACATATTGCTCCACACCATCAATAAGCTTAACATTCTTACTGTTCCTCTTTAGGTGAAGCAGTTCTGAAATCTGGAACATCATGCGGCGAAGCCATGTCTTGATGTCATCAAGTGTCTCCATTTGGAACATGACATTGACGTTCTTCCATTCCCATTGCATCAGGCTGAACAAGTCTTCATTTAAGGTTTCCAAAAACCTTTCGAGACGTGTTTGAATGTGTAGGGTAAAAGGATAGACGCTGAGTTTGTCGCCCAGCTTCCCCGCAGAACAATACAGCTCCTCGATGCAGTCATCAATACGGACCAAATCATATTTGGTCAACGCGATAAACATCGTCTGCAAGATCCCTTCCAGATCTTTCGCACTCTGGGCGATATCCTGACGAGAATCCGAAAAACGGATAAGCTTGCTCTTCCCGTAGAACATTTTCTGGTTTAAGGCTTCCTTAGCTTGTTCAAAGGAACGAGGAAGTTCATTAACCAAGCTGACCGGATTACCTAATCCAATCGTTACGGACAAGGACTCGGCACTTGCTACTGTGCTTGGAAGCCTGCCCAATCCTTCAAGCTCCGCCGAGGTCTGCAGGATACAAGCAAATTGGTGGAGCTCTGTACGACAATAATAGCGAATTCCGCTGCGAGTTAACTCCTGCAGGATTAAGCTTTCCAGCTTGTCCAGAATGGCTTTGCTTTCCTCCTCAGGCTGCCTGCTTAGTTTCCAGATCACATCGTCGATTTCAATAACTGCGACATATAAAAATTCGTCTGTCTGTCCAACACTCTCCTCTGATAGCGGGAAAACTTCCTCCCACTCCAACTGCTCCTGAAGAAACCGATGCAAAAGCTCCTCTCGCACAACAGGAAGCGTAAAGCTTAGCCGTTCCTCTTGATCGCGGCGCCTCCGCCTCTCCTCCAGCTGGACTATCGTCTTCTGGATCACTTCCTCAAGCTGCCCGGGCTCAACCGGTTTTAGCACATAACCACAAGCGTCCAACGAGATGGCACGCTGTGCATAGTTGAAATCCTTATGACCACTTATAAATATTATTTTTAGCTCCGGCTGGAGCACCAACGCTTGTTGGGCCATCTCAAGTCCCGATAATATTGGCATAGAAATATCCGTCAACAGAATATCAATGGTTCGACTCTTCAGTACCTCGATAGCTTCAAATGCGCTATTCACCGCGGCTTCTATACGTATTCCCCAGCTCTCCCAGGGAACAAAACGCTGCATGCCCTCTAAGTCCAAATACTCATCATCTACGATTAGAATGCTGTACATGGTGACTTTCCCCCTGATCTTCCAATAGTTAAGCTTATAAAGCGCAAACCCGATTTCCTTTATGTTATCACCTGAGAGCCATCCAGGAATAGTCTAGAATTTACAATCACTCTATCTATCAAAGATCTCCAAGATAAGAGGAAAGGCAATTGCGAAACCAATTTAACCGTATTACGCCCCGCAAGAATCATTCTTAAGTTGAAGTTACCATTAAAACATCTGAAACAATGGAACAGACCATCACCTTTTATTCCCATTGGTATAACTAGCATAGCTCTACATCCCAAGAATAATTCAAAAAAACTATGCTTTCTAGAATAGTAAAAAAACAGGTTCCCCCAGTGCGGGTACCTGTCGCTGTTAAATAGTCTAGTTTATAAATCTTATTACCGTTAGATAGCCGATAGATACAACTTAAGGGTGATTAATCTTAATGGCTTCACTAAGCTTACTAGACAGTCCAAAAGTAGCATGATAGAAGGATTATATGTTGATCTCATAATTGCTCGGCTAATTGGTGCAAAAATACAGGAGCTCAGGGCTATATGCGCCTTAAAGGGTAAAATTCCTGCGACTCTACAACTTTTTTCGGATGGGATAAACGAAACGAATGACCCACCTAAAAATTCATGTGGATTTGCAATATTTGGGTCCGAGAAAAAAGCCAGACAATTTAAATTACTGCACATTTGCAGGATTCATACA
>JACMJI010000349.1 GCA_014380705.1 Gorillibacterium sp.
GTTGGCGGGGTCACGCCAGGCAAAGGTGGAACCACTGTTGAAATCGTTCTGGATAGCGGTGATACGGTAAGTCTTCCTGTATTTAACTCTGTCCTGGAAGCTAAGGAAGCAACAGGTGCGAACGCGACTGTTATCTATGTACCGCCTGCTTATGCGGCCGACTCGATTATGGAAGCCGTAGACGCACAGCTTGACTTGGTCATCTGTATTACGGAGGGAATTCCGGTATTGGATATGGTCAAGGTGAAGCGCTATATGGAGGGGAAGCACTCCGTACTGATTGGCCCTAACTGCCCAGGTGTGATTACTCCGGATGCCTGCAAGATTGGCATTATGCCTGGCTATATTCATGCCAAAGGGCATGTCGGGGTGGTCTCGCGGAGCGGAACGCTGACCTATGAGGCGGTGCATCAATTAACGACCCAGGGAATAGGTCAATCCACCGCTGTGGGAATTGGCGGAGACCCGGTAAAAGGCTCCGAGTTTATCGATATTTTACAGCGTTTTAATGACGATCCGGATACCTACGCAGTTATTCTTATTGGCGAAATTGGCGGAACGGCGGAGGAAGAAGCGGCAGAGTGGGTTAAGGCGAATATGAGCAAGCCAGTGGTTGGCTTCATCGGGGGGCAAACCGCTCCTCCAGGCAAAAGAATGGGTCACGCGGGTGCGATCATCTCTGGTGGTAAAGGTACGGCTGCAGAGAAGGTTGCTGCCCTTCAGGCCGCAGGGATTCGCGTCGCACCAACCCCAGCAGAGATGGGCTCGACACTCATTGAATTGTTAAAAGAAGTTGGCTTATATGAGAAATGTGTCACTGCAATAACTCCCGTATCGTTATAAAATAAATAAGTACAGTGGCAAAATTCAGTGGTAATCCTATAGATTTACGGAATAGGTAAGCAACCTTTCCTCGACCCTTTTATTTGGGCGGGAAAGGTTTTTTGTTTTTCACTACATCAGAATGAAAATTCATTCTGATTCCGCATCGGTAATCGCACGGCGCCAATGGACGCCGACAGGCGTTTATCCTTGGGCCTGTATGACGACTAGAATAGAGTGGGGGATGAATGATATGGATCAACGAACGGTATTGCTCGCGCTTCAAGAAATGAAAGGGATTGGCTGGAAAACGGTTCTCCAGCTCGTCGCTGAATGTCCTGAGCTTGCGAGAATAAGGGAGATGTCAGTCGCTGAATTGGTTGGTATAGGCATTCAATCGTCTAAAGCCAACACGATTCTCACGGAATTAAATGAACGAGATTGGTCCCATGTGGAGGAAGGTTATAAGAATAAAGGGATTACCTGTGTGACCATTTGGGATGAACCTTACCCGAGGATTCTTCGTGAGACCTCTCAACCTCCTTGGGTGCTTTATTGTATCGGAAACACAGAGCTTTTGAATCGGCCCGGAATCGCAGTCGTGGGAACAAGAAATCCAACCGTTTATGGACGCAAAGCAGCCGAGGATATCGCTGTTTATCTATCAAGCGCTGGCGCAACCGTTATTAGCGGACTGGCCCGTGGTATTGATAGTGCTGCCCATACGGGTGCGCTGACCGGGAGTAGTCGTACCATTGCCGTAGTGGGTGGAGGTGTGGATGTCGTGTATCCTCCGGAGAACGCTGGGTTGCGCGCTGAGATTGCATCCCGTGGCCTCATCCTCTCCGAGTTTCCACCGGGAACCAAGGTTCTTCCCGGCTTGTTCCCCCTGCGGAACCGAATTATTGCCGGGCTAGCGTTAGCTACTGTTGTAGTGGAGGCGGCTGAACGCAGCGGCTCACTGATTACTGCCGATCAGGCGCTAGATGAATCACGTGATGTCTTCGCTGTTCCTGGACCGATGAATTCTCCAAAGAGTCGCGGGGCGAATCTCCTTTTGCGTCAAGGAGCAAGAATTGTTACGGAACCCGCAGATATTCTACGAGATTTTGAACATATTACGGGTATAAATATGAAGCTCGCTAAATCTGATTTAGGGGTGGTGTTGACGCCGGATGAGCAGCGAATTATTGGTTTTTTGTCGCATGAACCGATGACAATTGATGACCTTTTGGTGGAGTCTCAAACAAATTTTGGACTTTTGCATGAAGTTCTGCTATCTTTAACTTTGAAAAAATCCATCAAAGCGCTGCCTGGTGCAGCCTACGTAAGAATAGAAAGCAACTGTTGAAAGTAAGGGAGGTCTTCGCACATGGCAGATTATCTGGTGATCGTCGAATCTCCAGCCAAAGCGAAAACGATCGGAAAGTACTTGGGAAGCAAATATATCGTCAAAGCCTCCATGGGTCATATCCGTGACCTTCCCAAAAGCCAGATCGGTGTAGAAGTAGACAATCGTTTTGAACCCAAATACATCACGATTCGCGGAAAAGGCCCAGTTCTGAAAGAACTTAAGGACGCAAGCCGCAAAGTTAAAAAAATATATTTAGCAGCTGACCCTGACCGCGAAGGGGAAGCCATTGCTTGGCACCTTGCTCATTATCTGAATGTTGATGAGAAAGACGAATGCCGTGTTGTTTTTAACGAGATTACCAAACAGGCAGTAAAGGATGCGTTTAAGACTCCGCGTCCAATCAACATGGATTTGGTGAATGCTCAGCAAGCCCGACGAATTCTTGATCGTCTGGTCGGTTATAAGATCAGTCCGCTTCTGTGGAAAAAAGTCAAGAAGGGGCTTTCGGCGGGTCGCGTCCAATCTGTTACTGTGAAATTGATCAATGACAGAGAGAACGAAATCCGTGATTTTGAGGCAGAAGAATACTGGTCCATTACGGCTAGACTCTTGCAGCACGATGTTCTGCTTGAGGCCAAATATTATGGTTCAAACGGGGAGAAGCGAGAGCTATCCAATGAAGCGCAAGTCAACGAAATCCTAGATGGGCTTAAGGATGGCCGATTTGTGGTCTCCGACGTTCGGGAGAAAGAAAGACATCGTAATCCATCGGCTCCTTTTATCACGAGTACCCTGCAGCAAGAGGCCGCTCGGAAGCTGAATTTCCGCGCCGCCAAGACGATGTCCGTTGCCCAACAATTATACGAAGGTATCGATCTTGGCAAGGAAGGAACAGTCGGTCTTATCACCTACATGCGTACCGACTCCACACGAATATCTCCAATCGCACAAGAAGAAGCAAGGGAATTTATTGTCGGCAAATATGGAGACAAGTACATCCCGGAAACACCTCGTGTCTACGCTAAGAAAGCCGCCAATGCACAAGATGCGCATGAAGCCGTTCGCCCCAGTTCTGTTTTGCGGGAGCCGGATGTGATGAAAGCCTTTTTAACCAAAGATCAACATCGGCTTTATAAACTTATCTGGGAACGGTTTCTTGCCAGCCAGATGTCTTCCGCCGTATTAGATACCGTTACAGCAGACATTATTGCGGGTAATCACCTGTTTCGAGCTACAGGCTCTCAGGTTAAATTTCCTGGCTTCATGAAACTCTATATCGAAGGTAATGATGAGGGAACCACAGAGGAAGAACGCCTCCTACCTCCGCTTAAAAGTCAAGATCAGCTTACTGTTCGTGAGGTGGAACCCAAGCAGCACTTTACTCAACCGCCTCCGCGCTATACAGAAGCACGATTAGTTCGTGCGCTTGAAGAGATGGGCATTGGACGTCCAAGCACCTATGCACCAACACTGGAAACGGTTCAGAAGCGAGGCTATGTTGCCTTAGAAGAGAAGAAATTCATTCCAACGGAGCTTGGCGGTCTTGTCATTGAACTGATGGAAGAATTCTTTCCAGAAATTCTGAACGTTGAGTTTACAGCGCACATGGAAGAGGATTTGGACCATGTGGGGGAAGGCGAACAGAATTGGGTGAATGTACTCGAACATTTCTATGAGTCCTTCGCAAAGCGGCTAGAGTTCGCTGAAGAGGAAATGAAGGAAATTGAAATTCAAGATGAGGTTTCCGATGAGGTATGCGAGAAGTGCGGTAAGCACTTGGTATATAAGATGGGGCGCTTCGGTAAGTTTCTAGCCTGTTCAGGCTTTCCTGACTGCCGCAATACCAAACCAATCGTGAAGAATACCGGCGTCACTTGTCCAAGCTGTCATGAAGGACACATCATCGAAAGACGAAGCAAAAAAGGCCGGATATTCTTTGGTTGTGAGCGTTATCCTGTCTGTGATTTTGTTTCATGGGACCGTCCTGTTGAGGAAGAATGTCCCGTTTGCGGGAGCATGATGATTGTTAAGAAAACGAAGAATGGACCTGTTGTTCATTGCACCAAATGCGATTTTACGAAAGCTCAGCAGGATGAAAGCGACGAGGAAATGGAATAACAATGAGACATTTAAACTAAGTTCCCCGTCTAGCGTGGAGCTTAGTTGTATTGTCAGTTTGCATTTTTTCGACGCTGTACACAAGGAGGAAGTTCTATGAGTAATCAACAGGATATTAAGAAGGTAACAGTAATCGGTGCGGGTCTTGCCGGCAGCGAAGCGGCATGGCAGATCGTCAAGCAAGGAGTACCCGTAATATTATATGAGATGCGCTCCGTTCAGAATACGCCGGCTCATCAAACAAATCAGTTTGCTGAACTTGTATGCAGCAACTCCCTTCGGGCTAACGGCATGACTAACGCGGTTGGAGTGCTTAAAGAAGAGATGAGGATGCTTAATTCACTCATCCTTAAGAGCGCAGATGAACATGCGGTTCCGGCCGGTGGAGCTTTAGCGGTCGACCGTGATGGCTTCTCGGGAGCTGTTACAGAAGCGCTAAAGGGTCACCCTCTTGTTGAGTTTCGCAATGAGGAGCTTACCGAGCTGCCAGAGGGAATTGTTGTTGTCGCATCCGGTCCACTTACCTCACCTGCGCTTTCCGAGCGATTGAAGGAGCTTACAGGGGACCATTATTTATATTTTTATGATGCAGCTGCTCCTATTGTGGAGAAAGATTCCATTAATATGGACAAGGTTTTTATTGCCTCTCGTTATGATAAGGGGGAAGCAGCTTACATTAATTGTCCGATGTCGGAGGAGGAATTTAACACCTTCTACGATGCACTTGTCACGGCAGAGACAGCTCCAATTAAAGAGTTTGAGAAAGAGATTTATTTCGAGGGGTGTATGCCCTTTGAGGTTATGGCTTTGCGCGGTAGACAAACCTTGCTGTTTGGACCGATGAAGCCAGTAGGGCTTCCTAATCCGCGGACAGGGAAGAATGCCCATGCGATCGTCCAGCTGCGCCAGGATAATGCAGCAGGTACACTGTATAATCTGGTTGGTTTTCAGACTCATCTCAAGTGGGGAGAGCAGAAAAGAGTGCTTTCGCTTATTCCTGGGCTTGAGAACGCCGAATTTGTCCGGTATGGTGTCATGCATCGCAACACCTTCATGAACTCCCCTCGCCTGCTTAAAGATACCTATCAGTTTAAGGAGCGGGAAGATCTGTTTTTTGCCGGGCAGATGACTGGTGTTGAAGGATATGTAGAGTCTGCGGCATCGGGGCTTCTTGCTGGTCTAAATGCAGGTCGTTTAGCCAGAGGTCTTGAGCCTGTAACCTTGCCGTTGGAGACCACACTTGGCAGCATGGCTCATTATGTTACCCACGCGGATCAAGAGGGCTTTCAGCCAATGAATGCGAACTTTGGTTTGTTCCCCCCACTTTCAGAAAAAATCCGCAACAAGCAGCAGAAAAATGAGAAGCTCGCGCAAAGAGCACTGGAACATGTTCGTCAGTTTATTGATCGTGAACTCGTGTAACGAGGTCGATCCTCCTTCATTCATCCCGTTTAGGCACTCCACTTGTAGAGCCAAGCTCGATTATGTTACGATTGGCTTGTTTTCCCTGAAGTCATGTTTTTTGGTAAAAGAATGTCTTTATTGGTCTGAATATTCAGTCAATAATCTGTAAAATTATATACATAATCTGGAGGTGCGTTTCGTGGGGGATTTTCACGCGACAACAATCTTTGCTATTCGTCATCATGGCAAAGGGGCTATCGCCGGGGATGGGCAAGTAACATTTGGTAATAACATGGTTATGAAAAGCCATGCCAAAAAGGTTAGAAGATTGTTTAGGGGAAAGGTAATTGCTGGATTTGCCGGATCCGTTGCGGATGCCATAACCCTGTTCGAGAAGTTTGAAGGCAAGCTCGAGGAACATCATGGGAACTTGCAAAGGGCCGCCGTGGAGCTCGCCAAGGATTGGCGCTCGGACCGAGTCTTGCGAAAGCTTGAAGCGATGTTAATCGTTATGGATGAGACAGACTTACTGCTCATCTCCGGTAACGGAGAAGTTATTGAGCCAGATGATGGCGTTCTTGCGATTGGCTCAGGCGGCAGCTTTGCCCTCGCTGCTGGGCGTGCTCTGCAACGCTATGCACCAGAAATGGAAGCCAAAGATATTGCCAAAGCCGCGCTGACGATGGCGGCCGAGATCTGCGTATTCACAAACCATAATATCATTGTGGAAGAGCTTTGATGCTGAGCGAAGGAGGGTTCCAATGAAACATGTGGCACTAACCCCTAGAGAGATCGTAGCTGAACTAGACAAATATATTGTTGGCCAAGGAAAAGCTAAACGTTCAGTTGCAGTGGCACTTCGTAATCGCTATCGCCGAAGTTTGCTGAGTGATTCGATCCGAGATGAGATTGTCCCTAAGAATATTTTGATGATCGGACCAACGGGGGTAGGAAAGACGGAAATTGCTCGCCGATTGGCTAAACTGGTAAATGCACCTTTCATCAAAGTGGAGGCGACCAAATTTACAGAGGTTGGTTATGTAGGCCGTGACGTCGAATCCATGGTACGTGATCTGGTTGAAACATCTGTTCGCATGGTGAAGGCCGAGAAGACGGAGGAATTGAAGGATAAAGCAGGAGCAATGGCAGAGGAACGTCTTGCCGTAATATTAGTACCCGCGCCCGAAGCGTCAAGAGCCAGCAAGAATCCGTTTGAAATGCTATTCGGAGGCCAGGGGAAAACGCAGGAGGAGGAGCCAGAGGTTGACTCTTCCGTGGGTGAACGCCGGAAAGAAATGCTGGATAAGTTGAGCAGAGGCGAAATGGAACACGAGATAGTTGAAATCGAGATCGAGGACAATTCTCCTTCCATGCTTGATATGCTTAGTGGTCAAGGTAATGAGCAGATGGGAATGAACCTTCAGGAGATGCTCGGTAATATGATGCCAAAGCGTCATAAGAAACGCAAGCTTACAGTTGGTGAAGCGCGTCAAGTACTGATTCAGGAGGAAGCTCAAAAGCTGATGGATATGGATGAAGTTGTTCAAACGGCCTTAAAACGCGCAGAGCAGTCCGGGATTATCTTTATTGATGAGCTCGACAAGGTTGCAAGTGCAGGGCGCGGTAACGGTCCAG
This sequence comes from Gorillibacterium sp., assembly GCA_014380705.1. The sequence continues at coordinate 7,334 of JACMJI010000349.1, forward strand.
ACGTGTCCAGAGAAGGTGTGCAGCGTGATATTCTGCCGATTGTAGAAGGCTCAACGGTAACAACCAAGTATGGTGCCGTGAACACCGATTTTGTGCTGTTTATCGCTGCAGGTGCTTTCCATACCGCCAAACCTTCTGATCTTATACCTGAGTTGCAGGGTCGCTTTCCGATTCGAGTAGAGTTGAACAATTTAAGTGAGGAGGATTTTATTCAGATACTCACTGAACCTAAGAATGCTCTTACCAAGCAATATACGGCGTTACTAGAAACTGAAGGGATTACTGTGGAGTTTTCCCCTGAGGCTATTCGGGAAATGGCCAGGATTGCGGCAGATGTTAACCGCAATACAGAGAATATTGGTGCAAGGCGATTGCATACCGTATTGGAAAAGCTTTTGGAGGATCTTTCCTTCGAAGCCCCTGATATTCAGCTTGAATCCTTTGTCATTACACCGGAATATGTTCGCGAAAAATTGTCAGAAATTGCCAAAAACCGCGATCTAAGCCAGTATATCTTGTAAGAATTAATATATATTTAAAAAAACATCCGAATATTAAGGTTTCTTCTTATATCATTCCGATGTTTAGCAGGCTAACGTGTGGCGAAATTATCGCCACACGTTTACCTTGAAGTAAGTTCTTTTAGGGAATGTTGGGGGATGGCGTATGAGTTTATTGGTCAAAGTACGTAAGATTAATCGACTTTTGCAGAAGGCAGCGGGCAAAACCGTTAATTTCCATGAAATGTCAGAAGTGTTAAAGGATGTCATAGGTGCAGATATCTATGTGATTAGCCGAAGGGGTAAGATTTTAGGATTCTCGCTAACGACGCCATTCGAATCAGCTGAGGTTGAACATCAGATTCTTATTGAAAAGCGGATTCCTGTCGAATATAATTTACAATTACTAAAGATTGACGAGACAGAATCCAGTACCTACGGCACTGTTCATCAGTTATTTTCTCCTGGAAACATCACAGTTGTGCCAATTACTGGTGCAGGAAACCGGGTTGGCACCCTCATTTTATCCCGTAGAAGTGAACCCTTTAGGGATGACGATCTTATTCTAGCAGAGTACGGGTCGACCATTGTAGGTATGGAAATCCTTCGGGGTAAAGCTGAAGAAAGTGGGATCGAAATACGAAGCAAGGCGGTTGTCCAGGTCGCAGTTAATTCTCTTTCTTATAGCGAGCTTGAGGCGGTAGAGCATATATTTGAAGAGCTCAGTGGCAAGGAAGGGTTGCTAGTCGCCAGTAAAATCGCAGACCGGGTAGGAATTACCAGATCTGTAATTGTTAATGCATTACGTAAACTTGAAAGTGCGGGAGTTATTGAAACTCGGTCGCTTGGAATGAAAGGGACGTATATTCGGATCCTGAATGATCAATTATTAGTCGGACTTGACAAGGCAAAAATGTAATTCAATCTCAATCGTGTTACTAAGATGGAATTGATTTTAAATAAATAATTTGATGAAAAGCCTATCTCTTAGAAGATAGTGCTTTTTTCTTATTGCTTGAATTACTGAAAACATGAATAATCAAAGAGTATGAATTGCAGATAATGCGACAAATGTTTGAGAATACGTCTTTATTCTTGGGTCTAGAAGGAAATTGAAAGCTTTTAGCGAATATTAATAATAAAAATCGTACTCTGTCGAAAAATAATGTAGAATGAGGGGGGGATGTCAACTTGCTA
>JACMJI010000350.1 GCA_014380705.1 Gorillibacterium sp.
GGGAACCACGCGTTCCCATCTCGAACACGACCGTTAAGCCCTTCAGCGCCGATGGTACTTGGACCGCAGGGTCCTGGAAGAGTAGGACGTTGCCAAGCACAGATTGACCCGCACATGCTGCGGGTTTTTTTGTTTTTTCAGTATGTATAAATAGTAGGTGAAAAATATGCCTAGATTTTTATGGCTCAACTTTATCATGCAGAACAAGAGCAGGCTATCTTTTCGATAGCCTGCTCTTGTTCTTAATCTTTAGCCCTACAACTTAACTTAATGACTTTGTGGGATGTGGCCACGCTTTTTTACTCTATTGCTTCTTCTATCGGCTGAACAACCTTATTGACAAGTGGATTTTTAGATATCATATTGCCCGCTTGTCCGCCTACGATTCTGCCCATCCGGTCACCAAGTACTCCACCCAGCACCGCTCCAACCACGGTACCTACGCCGGGTAATACCGTACTGCCAAGTACTGCCCCGTACTCCACTCCAGCCATAACTCCAACTGCTCCAGTTACATTTTCCATTGTTTGCACCGTATAATCCTTCTTGCCCATCTGCCCTTGCTGCAAGCTTTTAGTATCCTGAAACTGGGACATGCCTCCGGCAAGAAGGCCTGCCCATAATGAGCTGCTATGGATCATATGAAAGCCCTCCAATTTTTATTAACCGCATGTCGCGGTCTTATAAGATTGTGCCCAAAATTCTTTTATTTATCTCGTTCTGTCCCTGCAAAATTTTTTTCCTCTTGGTGAGCCGTTAACGTATGTAGCTTTCTTTGTGCAGCGGAACTTGCATCCTTCGCCATTTCTGTTAAATCCAGTATAGTTTCTGTTCCCTTAACTGCCAATTTCCTAACAGTTTTTCTAGCTTCCGGCGACAATGTTAACAATAAAGCCGCTAAACCGGATATTAAACCTATATGTGATTTTATTTCAATCACCCTCCAAAAAATGTATTTAAGTAAATTATCCCTCTAAATGCGGAGCATTATTCGTAAAACTTCGACAAATTTGATGCATAACTGTTTTCAAATTGTAAACACTACTTTTTATGTTAAAAAGGTTCAGAAATACCTTATGAAAGGAGCTATTTCATGTCATTGATGGTTCATCGTAGTAGAATAATTCATATTTATCCGGGGCGTATCCGGTTGGAATTCCCTGGTTTGCAGTACAGTAAGCATACAGAAATGTTTTTACGTCAGGAACTTGGATCTTTGTCAGGTGTTTCTAAAACGGAGGTATCCGCGATCACTGGTAGAGTTCTCGTTATATATGACGAGCAGCGAACTTCCGAATGTCAACTTTTGCATCATTTGGAGCTGCTAGAGAGCAAGTACACTGGCTATCATCAAGATGAAGAAAGCACCTCTGTCTCCTTGGATAATCCTGTACATATAACTGATGAGCGGGAATCACTAGACGAAGCAGCCATCTCCATGATAACTTCAGAACTGCCGAAGCAAACTTCGGTGCATACGAAGTTATTTCTGGATTCAAGAGCAGTACCCGAAGTATGTAAACCATTCCCAGTTCTGACCAAGCCGCAATCAGTTAGTTCATCAAACGTCCCCCTTCCACTTACGGTTGCAATATGTGGACTCATGGTGATTGGAACCAAACAGTTGATCCTCGGCAAGTCAGCATTGGCAAACAGCTCACTTCCCTTTTACATGTCTGGGCTCTTAGCCGCGGTTACTGGATATCCGTTCCTGCGCAGGGGCTTAACTCGCTTCACCGAGCAGGGCAATTTAAACCCAGATTTGATTCTGGGCACTGCTGCGTTAGGGCTTGCGCTGCTTCGTGAGAATCTTCTCGTACTGGGCTCCTTAAGCATTTTGCAATATATTAATTGGAAACGAAGCCAGGCAGGGTTGGGCGATGTGGATTCCAGATCGCTTTCTCCAGAAATTCAAGCCTATAGTGAGCGAACCGGCCGATGGGGTATAGCTGCTGCGGCAATCACCTGGCTGTTCAAACGCAGCCCTCTGCGGAGTATCGCGGTCCTGCTTGCCGCAAATCCGCGAGTAGCGACAATTCCGGAGAAAACAGCGTGGCAGCAAGCTGAACTTTACTCAAAGGAAATGCACCTGAGTCTTCCAGAAGGAGTGTCTTTAGCTCATTTGGCTCACACAAAAATGCTGTTACTGGAGGACACGTCTCTACTTATGAAGGCAAATATTCAGAAGACAGAATGCGTGTCTCACAATGAAGATCCGGACAAAATTATTTGTTTAACGAATGCTTTGATGAGCAAAACCATGCATCCATGGAAAGAGGAAGTACTGCATAAGGCCAAGCTCACGTGTCGAACATTACGCACTGTCTTTCACGTCACTGAAGAGGAAGGCGGAATACGCGGCCTGATCAGCAATACCCCATATTGCATCGGGAATCTCGGTTATTGCAAACAGCGAGGTATCTCCTTCGAGCCCTATTACCTTGAAGCTAAACGAATCGAAAGCAAAGATTGCGAGGTGCTATATCTAGCGAAGCAGAACGAGGGAAAATGGATATGCCAAGGCCTGATTTACCGCGGACAACAGCTCTGCCCTGAGCGAATGGAGCTACTCTCGCAAGCACAGCAGCAAGGCATTCAGGTAGCCGTGCTCAGGGATAGTTCCGGCATTGGTCAAAAAGCAATAGCCCGGCTTGGTATAGAAACGGATTGGCTGGGTACTCATCTTAATGAAGTGGTTGAGCGAATCGTAGAGCAGCATGAACAAGGGAAAAGAGTGCTTCTAGTAAGCGGTCCTTCCGCCGAATACGGTAGTAATCTAATTAAAGTAGGCTTACCATGCGTAACTTTTGATCAGTTCGAGCGGGTATTGCATGCAATACAGTCGGCTCATAAGATCAAAAGTACAGTCGATGAGCATTTCCAAATCGCCAAGAAGTGGAATTTAATGGGATCAATTCTTGCCGCCCTCGGCGTACTCAGCGCTCCGATTGCAAATTTGACCAGTGATGCTCTATCACTGATTTTTCTTTCTCGTTCAAAAAAGCTGACACAGCAGGTATTTCCTGCTGCGCTGGCTGATGTCATCGAGGCTCAAAACGAGGTGGCAGCAACAGTGGAAGCTGCCCCGTGGCACGGTTTGCCTTGGGAAAGTATCACCGAACGTCTTAAAGTAAATGTACAGAACGGCTTAACAACGTCTCAAGTGTATGAATTGCGTGGCCGGCATGGAATGAATCAACTGGCTGAGAAGCAGCAAACTCCGTGGATTGTCTCCTATGCAGGGCAGTTTAAAGAGTTTACGACATTGATTCTACTTGGCACTTCAGTACTCGCCCTTTTTACGGGCGGAGTGTTCGATGGTCTCGCCATGGGCGCGGTTCTTTTGGCAAATGCAGCAATCGGCACATTCCAGGAGCGTAAAGCAGATCGGATCGTCGAAAGTATAAATCAGTTTCAGCCTCTGATCAGTAGGGTCATACGTGAAGGTGGGGAACAGAATATAAGCTCTATTGACCTTGTACCTGGCGACATTGTATGTCTCGAGCCGGGCGACCGAGTTCCTGCCGACATCCGCTTGGTTCGGGCGTGGAATCTGGAGGTGAATGAGTCTGCGCTAACCGGTGAGTCGGTCCCTGTTGTGAAGAAGGAGACCGTGGTCGAAGGAGAATGTCCGCTCTCGGAGCGCAACTGCATGCTGTATATGGGCACCGACATCTCCCGTGGTAAAGCTTTGGGTATTGTTGTCCAAACCGGTATGAATACGGAGTTCGGGCACCTGATGGCAATGCTGAAAACCAATGATGAAACGACCACCGCACTCCAAGAAAAGGTTACATCCATCAGCAAAAAATTTATCAAATGGGCATTCATTGCGGGAAGCATCGTATTTATTTCCGGGCTTGTTCGCGGCGTTGCGTTTCCTCAGCTGGTGAGCACCTCCATCACGCTTGCCGCCTCGGCGATCCCCGAGGGGCTTCCGGTTACCATAACGATTGCTCTAAGTGCGGGAATCTACCGAATGTCTAAGAAAAACGTTCTAGTCCGTAAGTTGTCGGCTTTAGAAACATTGGGACGTGCGACGATCATCTGTATGGACAAAACAGGTACACTGACAAAAAATGAAATGACGGTTAAAGAAATCGCTACTATCGGCCGAGCATGGGAAGTATCAGGCGACGGATACGACACTGAGGGTGGTTTCTTCGAGAAGAGCCCAACAGACAATGGCTTTGGCTTGCCTAATGTCATAAAGTATAAATGTACTGTCACGCAGCCCGAGCTGCAGAAAATTATGCAGATTGCCTGCTTGTGCAATAACAGTAAATTGGTCAAACAAGGAGATACCTGGTCGATGCAAGGCGATCCGACAGAGGGCGCGCTGCTTTCAATGGCCTTTAAAGGTGGAATAAAACCTGAGCATCTGACTCATTGGCATCGTGGCGGAGAGATTCCTTTTGATTCTGGAACGGGAAAAATGAGTGTGGTGTGTAAGGACAATTTGTCAGGGCTTACTTGTTACATTTTTTCCAAAGGTTCGGTAGAATCAATTCTCCATCGATGCAGCAGATACCAGCAGAACGGCGAAGTATATGCAATTACCAAGGAACTTCGTTTGGAAATCCTAAAGCAGAGTGAACAGCTTGCCTCAAGCGCTTTGCGTGTACTCGGCTTTGCTTATCGTGATCTTCAAGAGAATGAGAATGACCAGCAGACAGACCTCGACGAGAGGGATATGATCTATGTAGGTATGACCGGCATGATCGACCCGCCGAAGGCCGATGTGCGGAAAAGCATCGAAGAGGCGGTTACTCTCGGTGTGAAACCTGTCATGATAACCGGGGATCATCCGATCACGGCGATTGCTATCGCCGAGCAAATCGGAATTACTAACGGTAGCCAGATGGGTCAAGTGCTCACATGCCACGAACTTGACCGTATGAGCGACGAGGAGCTCGAGCAATCAATCGACCGGGTCTGTATCTTTGCCCGAATGACTCCGGAGCATAAGCTGCGCATCGTCAGCATGTTGCGCAAGAAAGGACATATCGTCGCTATGACCGGCGATGGCGTGAATGACAGTCCTGCGATCAAACGGGCTGATGTTGGGATCGCAATGGGACGAGCAGGCACGGAGGTCAGTAAAGCCACCGCTGATATCGTACTGAAGGAAGACCATTTTGGATCAATCATAGACGGGGTTAAGGAGGGTCGTACGATTATCGGCAATATTCGTAAGGCACTTGGGTGTCTGCTGACTGGCAATCTTGCGGAAATTTTCGTGACGAGCGTTGCAGTTGTTGCGGGTATGCCGATTCCGCTCGTTCCCATTCAGATTTTGCTAATGAATATGCTGACGGATGTGCTGCCAGCTATGATTTTGGCTGTCAACCCAGGCAGTAAAACGAAGCAGACGAAACGGACAGATATCGTGGACAAGTCGCTGTACCGCAAGGTAATTACACGCGGAGTATTGCTTGGCGTCGGTTCACTCAGTCTGTTTAGTCTGGTTCTGGCCTCCGGTCAACCCGTACCGGTGGCACAAAGCGTTGCTTTTGCAACACTTGTGGCCGGTCAACTGATCCAAACGTTTTCTTGGCGCCAGGAGAATACCGAGCAAAAGATGGGCGATTGGAGTAAAGACCGCTTTCTCGTTGGTGCTTTAAGCATTTCCTGGCTTGCCCTGCTTGGCGCACTGTATGTGCCTCCACTCAACCGGTTTTTCCATACTGTGCCGATTGCTCTACATCACTGGGGTCCGATCCTACTCGTCGCAGGTTCGATTTCTTGGCTCTCTAAGCTTATCCTGTCGTTCCTCGAAAGGAAGGATAATACAACAATCACAGTGGTTCACTCCTATACCGCGGCTTAGCTGTGGTATAGGTTTTTCAAACCAAAATAGGGAGGTTACCTGAACATGCTGAAAAGAAACACTGAAAAGTTTATTGTAGGCACTACACTCGCTTTTGCGTCAACCACACTTTGGCCAATAATAAAAGAGTCCTTCAAGCCGCTCGCCGAAACCGGGATGCAAAGCGCTGCTGTTTTGACAACCCGAATCCAATATGCCCTGCATTTGGCTAAAGAAGAGATCGAAGACATTGTAGCCGAAGCCCAGTTCGAACGGATGAGAAAAATGGTCGATCAGGATATTGCAGAATTCAATTCAACCAAAAAAACGGGAGACACATAATATGCATAATGATACGATTGATCATCAGCTTCGTGAAGCGCTGGCGCTTATGGAACAAGCCATTAATCAAAGCATACATACCGTGAAGGAAAATCAAGCCTCCGCTAAAGAGATCGGTGGCAAGTGGGAGCAGTTTTTTGGGGAGTTTTACAGTATGGTCAAAGAAAAGGGTAAAAAGACACGGATCAATCTGTTCAGTTGGATCTCTTTCTCTAAAATCCGTTGAAATGCCGTCTTCTGTCCCCGAAACAGCCATGCATTTCGATAGGAAAAGGAAGATCCATGACGCATTGGTCATGGATCTTCCTTTTGTTCCTATATCAGAATGTATAAATATGATATGTTCATTCTGATTCCGCATCGGTAAACGCACGGCGTCAAAGGAAGCTGACAGGCGTTTATCCTTGTTAGCAGCCAGCCAAACCTCAAATTGGCGGGGAAGCCTTAGGTTAGGTAATAAGAAGCATCCTTGCGACTAAAACGAAGCATACCGCCTGCTTTAAGCTTGCGAAAACGGAAAAAGACAACGTA
>JACMJI010000351.1 GCA_014380705.1 Gorillibacterium sp.
CCCTGCCCATAAGGAATTAAAAAGCCGTTATTTCCAAGCTGCCAAGAAAGCCCTCACGCGCTACAGTGAGTGGTATGGAAATTATCCTTACTCCACCTTATCTATTGTCGTCCCTCCGGCTAAAGGCAATGGAGCAGGAGGCATGGAATACCCGACCTTGATAACCGCCTGGGCTGCGACGAGTGCAGCTCCAGGACTTGAGCTTGAACGGGTGGTCGTCCATGAAATCGGACATCAATGGTGGTATGGCATGGTTGCTTCCAATGAGTTTGAGGAAGCTTGGCTGGATGAAGGCTTTACTTCCTATGCAGAGGATAAGGTAATGGAGCACGAATACGGCCAGCTTCCAAACCTTACGATCGAAGCAAGCTACGTCACCCATCCTGTAGCCCTCAACACCTTTTCTTGGGAATTTGGCTCAGATAGCCGTTACTCTGACAACGTGTATACACGAGGAAAACTTGTACTAAACGCAATTGAGCAACAAGTTGGCAAAGCGAAGATGGATTTGGTGCTCAAAAGGTACTTCCAACTTTACAAATTCAAGCATCCGAACTCAGAAAATTTCCAGAGGGTTGTTGAAGACGTAACCAAGCAGAATTGGTCTGACTTTTTTGAGGCTTATGTATATGGCGGTATGATGTCGGATTATTCTGTAGACGGAATCAAGGTACAGAAAACAAAAACAACGGATGGTAAAGCCTCATATGAAAGCAATGTCCTCATTCGCAAGCTTGGCGGGCCTTGGCCCTCTGTTCCCGTTCGTTTTCACTTTAGTGATGGTACCGTTAAAGATCGTGTCTTGGAAAATGAGTCGGGTGACATGCTGTACAAACTGGTGCATACGGCCCCAATTAATTGGGTGCAGATTGACCCCAAGCACACACTCGTTTTGGAAGGTGGACAAATCAATAACTTTTTAAAGACAGACATAGATTCCAAGTGGGGCGTTCGCGTGGGTGTGGGGCTGCAAAAATTAATCGAGACCCTGATTAGCGGGCTCGTATGGTGAGGTGAATCAGATGCTAAAACATATTAAGCAGGGATTAACTGCAGCCTGGCATCAACCTTTTCTACTGGTGACATTGTTTATTTATCGTTTCGCCTGGGGCTTCGCCATCTATCGTCTCATTGTCTCCCAGGTCATACCCCTTCTACACCGTTACCCAGGAGAAGGGGGACCTGTTGACCAATCCCAGTTATTTCTCATTGAAAGTGAGATCCGTTTAACCAAAACCAATGTTTTAGAGGAATACCTGTGGCTGCTGCTTATCCTATTGGTCATCCGTATGCTTATAACCCCTCTGCTGAACGCTGGTGTATTCTATTCTCTAGCCAACACCCATCTCAACTCCGGTTATCGATTCTTCAAGGGAATGAAGTCATTAGGCGGCGCTTTTTATTTATTCTACGCAGTGCGCACTCTTCTAACGCTGCTCCCTTTGTACTTCCTTGCCCCCCAACTGAAAAGACTGTTTGGGGATCTGCCAACAACCATTGATCATCGAAACTTGCTCCTACTCTATGTTGCAATCTTCCTAGTCTACAGCTACTTACTTTATCTTCTGTTTCTTCATATCCAGTTTGGTCGAACATTTGGAAGTGGGCTTCTTCCTACGCTTCTAAGGTCAATTAAGGGGATGCTTCCCATTATAGGCGTTGCTGTTCTCTTGTTGGCTCTATCAGGTCTGGCATCTGGAATAATGCTCACTACCGTGTTGCTCGATGCCGGGCTCTGGACCTTTATACTCTACCAAGCGTATGGCTTTGTTGGCACTCTCTTTGCTTTGTGGGGGATAACATCCCAGCACGAGGTCTTTGAAGAAGCTGTTGATGGGTACAAATGCTGACAAGCCTGTATGATGACGTTTATTCTCTTAAAAAGGTTCTTGCGTTCACAATATTGTCAAAAACAAAATGACGAAAGCCTTTTCTCCGTAATTTCCGCGGAATGAAGGCTTTTTTTACGTTTACCATAGCTTATTCTTCAGCCTTTTCATGCGTCATGTCAGGAATTTATAATTTATTTGTTAAGTTGCAGGAAGGAAAATAAAGGTTAAGGGAGAATTATGTTTCTTATGACAAAAACCTAGACTTTGGTCGAGTCAAAAATTGCCGAATTTCCATTTTGGAAAACGGGGGAAATCATTACCGGGTGAATTGATTCTGCAATCAAGAATCATAGGGAACCTCAACCGAACCCTCAAGCTAACCTCGTAGGCACCGGGAGGCGTAATGTTTTGAAGAAAGCTTTGACGATTTTTTTGGGTTTGATTTTATCACTTAGTTTTATGATGGGAAGCGCTTTCGCGGATTCATCAACAAAGCTGGATAAGAAAGTGGACAAACTGATTGGCATTGACTATGTATATGGTGGAACGACAACCAAAGGCTTTGATTGTTCGGGCTTTACCATGTATATCTTTAACCAGTTCGGTATTGACTTAAGCCGCAGTTCCAGAGAACAAGCTAAGACAGGTAAAACCGTTGATCAAGACAATCTTCGGGCTGGTGATCTCGTATTCTTCGAAACCGGCGGTAACGGAATATCTCATGTAGGTATTTATTTGGGAGACGGTGTATTCGTTCATTCGTCCTCCAATAATGGTGTCATCAGGAACCGCTTGAGCGAAGCTTATTATGCCAAGCGCTACGTCACCTCACGTCGGATCCTCACCAATGAACAATATGAGGATTTCGCCAAATAATTGCAAAAACCCTGTAAACCCAGGCATGATCCCGGGCTTACAGGGTTTTTTCACATTTATTCACACAATTATAATTTATAATCAATCTCCAAAAACCGTGTTACTTCATTAATCCAGCGGCTTTCAACAAAATCAACATGGTTAGGGTGCGTATTATACGACTCATAATCATCATGGCTCGCAAATTCCATTGAAAAACCGTAAGAGTAGTCATTTTTGGGGCTGACCTGCCGGTATACGCGGAAATTCTGGACAACGGGTATTGCACTCAAAGCCGTTCTCCCATCCTCGAGAAACTGCTCTGCTTTTTCGGAACCTGATTCATGCTTCAGGCAAAAAATAACGGAATGCTGGATCCATTCTTTGGACATGTCGCTCTCGCTCCTCTGCTCATTTTTACGGGGAAATCGCGTCATTATCATCATATCACATATCCAATCCTAAGATAAAAACTTCCTCGACTATGGTCAATGAAAGAAACCCAACTAAAGGTGGTTCCAAAAAATTTGATTTTGATATAAGGTATAGATGTAAGAATTAATGTTTTATTCGAATGGACGGGGGTCTATACATGAATGCAGAGAAGTGTATTTACGTGCTTCTTACAGATACGGGTACAATATTTACTCGTATGATCAAATTGGTAACCAAAGCTCCCCTGAATCATGCATCTATAGCTTTTGATGAGCATCTAAGTGAAGTATATAGCTTTGGAAGAAAGAACCCGGGAAATCCTTTTATTGGTGGTTTCGTGAAGGAAGACATGACGAGCAAGCTATTTGTCAGTGCCTCTTGCGCTTTATATTGCTATAAAGTCAGTGACCAAACCTATGAACACATGCGAGCATCAATCCGACAGATGGAATTGGAGAAGCAGAGCTACAAATATAACCTGCTGGGGCTGTTCGGACTCCTCCTGAATATAAAATACGAACGCAAACATGCCTACTTCTGCTCGCAATTTGTTGCGGCTGTATTTGAAGAGAACGGAGTTGTCATTGCTGGCAAGCCCTCCTCAATGGTCAGACCAGGCGACTTCACCGAAGTACCGGAGTTTAACCTTGTTTACGATGGTCCGCTAAATCTGTATGTGCAGCAGCCTCTAAGCGGCATACCCTATGTCAGGACTGCCTAAGGGTTATTACAGAGTATGAATCTCCCTGGAACCCGTGCCAGGCCATTCAAAAACGCCAATCCGCTCTTAGGGAGCAGATTGGCGTTTTTGGCTTGCTAATTCATAAAGAACGGAGTAGATGCTTCGTTGTACTATTTTTTATCTTGCAGATTAAATTTTTCGAGTTTACCCTGCATATCTCCGGCCATAACTGACAGCCCTGCCGCCGAGGTTGCGATCTCTTCCAGTGAAGCGAGGTTCTCCTGACTGGCTGCATTCACATTCAGGAAGGAGTGCAGTGTTTCCGCCGAAGTACTCGCCATTTCTTGGACAGACGCGGCTATTTCCTCGGCACTAGCGGACATCTGCTCCGTAATTGCCGATACATCATGGATTTGTTCCGCAATCTGCTGCGTAGAAGACTCGATATAAGCAAATGCTTGCCTTGCCTCCATCGTAACACTGAAGCCCTGCTCAACATCAGCTGCAACCTTATTCTTCATGACATCAAATACAGTGCCAATAAGACCCGTCATTTCTTTAATTGTTCCTTGAATTTGTTCAGCCGTGATTGTCGTTTGATCCGCAAGCTTGCGAACCTCTCCGGCCACCACTGCAAAACCCCTGCCGTGTTCACCGGCGCGTGCCGCTTCAATTGCCGCATTCAATGATAACAGGTTCGTCTGTCCAGAAATAGTTGTTATCGCAGTACTCATAATGGATACTTTCTCACTGAGTGCATACAATTGCTCGACCAGATTGCTGGATTCTTGAACAGACTCACGGATCGCTCCCATCTGCTGAGTAACACTCTCCACTTTATCGCTTCCGAGACGTACATCTTTCTCTGTCTTCGTGGAGGATTCGACAATTTTCTCTGCAGACTCGGCAATTTTCTGGATGCCCTGTGTCATTTCATCCATCGTCTTTGAAATATCCTCCGAGGAAGTAGCCTGCTGCTCGACACTTATTGCCGACTCCTGGATAAGACGGTTTACATACTCAACCGACCGGGTATTCTCCTCTGTACTAGCCGTTAGCTGCTCACTAGATGCAGCAAGCTGCCCCGACGTGTCTGTCATATTAAGTACCATATGGCGCAGCGATGCAACCATAGCGTTATAATTTGTAGCTAGTTCCCCGATTTCATCATGCCGTTTCGTAAGAACCTGCTCATTAAGATACCCCTCGCTGACGCGTTTAGCTGAGCGATTTAAAGCCTCTATCGGATTTGTCATTCGACGAATGACAAAGAATAACACGAGAGTCGCACCAACTATTGAAAGAGCCAATACGATGAGGGAGATGTTGATGATGGGCTTAGATGCTTCACTATATTCAGTTAAAGGAAGAACTCCGACTAGCTTAAAGCCCGTTAACTTATTCGTCACAAAGTATCCCTGTTGTCTGACACCTGTTTCAGGATGATTATAGTCCAAATTTCCAAACTCTTTTTCTTGAATCTTCTTCTGATAATCTCCCTTGGCTTCTTCTCCTACGGAAATTGTCGGATGGGAAATGAACTTGCTGCTGCGATCGATCACATAGACATACCCACTTGAACCGATTTTGACTTCTCTAATCATTTTATTGATCTGTTCCAGACTGAGACATATGGTTAATGCACCTTTTCCATCCGGAAATGAAACAGAAATAGCCAAGATATATTTACCTGTCGTTGCCGATTTCGAAGGTTCCGGGATGATGACTTTACCTGGTGTCTTCATTGCATTCTTATACCAGTCCCTAGTACGGGGATCATATTCACCCTTCTTAGGGTCGGGAGACTTCATCCAGGCACCGTTATCGTTGCCAAGCGTTAAAATCTCCATCTCCTTGTGCTCCAGCATGAACTTATCCATCAACTTTTGAACCTCGGCTGACTTTTTGTCGACGTCCAGGGAGGATATCTGGAATGCCAGCATATTAGCATTCGCAATCTGTGCTTGAATGGTCTGATCTATAATATTGTTAAGCAGACTGATGCTAGACTTGGTGGACTCCCCCATCTTTAACTCAAGCTGTTTATTCGCACTATTGACCGAGAACATGGCTACTAATACATTCGGAATGATTAACAAGATGATGACGATCAGCAATAACCTGCTTCTAAGCCTTTTAACTTTAATAAGATCATACAATTTTTGTTTCAATTCTCATACTCCTTCTCATGTCGCTTTCTCTAAAGTTGCATAACGATTTGCTAACTTTATACTTATACCATTACTTTCGACATATTCCGTCAAAAACTTCATATCTAATATATTCCATTCAAATTTATTTCTTTCGGAAAGCAAAAAGAATATGCCCCGCCGATTCAGAGGCATACCCTTTGGACAAGGATAAACGCCTTTCGGCGTCCTTTAACGCTGTACGTTTACCAATTCGGAATCAGAATCCACCTTATTCAAAAAATTATAAATTCTGATGTAAGAACAAATCCAATTAATTTCGTTGCTCACGAATATAGGGAATCCCGAGTGACTCCGGTGTTCCTGATGGCTTATTGCGATTGCGCCAGCCCAGATACATGAGTACCAAGATTGTTACAACATAAGGAATCATCTTAAGGAAATACGGTGGAATATGACTGCCCACAAGCTGAATGCGAAAACCCAACGAGTCGAGAATTCCGAAGAAATAGGAGCAGAACAGTGCCCGAAGTGGATTCCATCTCGCAAAGATGACCAGAGCGATAGCGATCCAACCCCTTCCTGAGACCATGCCTTCCTTCCAGCTTGGCGCGTAGGTCAGCAACAAATCTGCACCCGCAAGACCGATCATCATGCAGCCGCCAATAACATAAGCATAGCGGGATAGCTGCACCCGGATGCCCATTACATCTGCAGTCGCCGGATTGTCTCCGATAGCGCGTAGATGTAAGCCCCAAGAGGTACGATGAATCAGCAGATGGAGTATAATGACGAACAAGATACTTACCCAGGTCAACACATCAAGTCTACTAAATACATCACCGATGAATGGTACAGGCTTTAGCCAAGGTAGTTCTAGCTTAGGCGAGGTTCCTGGAAGCGGCAAACCACTAACGGATTTACCTAGGTATGCACTAAATCCGCTTCCAAACAGAGTCATGGCAAGCCCCGTCATCGTCTGGTTCGCACGAAGTGTAACGGTGATAAAGGCATGCATCAGTCCGAGAACAGCTGTAATGGCGACAGCAGCCAGAAGCGCTAGAATTAAACTGCCTGTGCGCATATAGGTCAAACAGGTAGTCACGGCTCCCATGAGCATTAAGCCTTCTGCACCAAGCTGTATAATTCCGGCACGTTCATTAAGAATCCCGCCCAGTGTAGCCAAGAGAAGTGGTGTGCCTGCCGCGATGGCAGCTACCAGCAATGCTGTAAAGTTCATAACCTACCCCTCCTTCTCTGTACGGCGGATGCGGAATTTGGCTATCTGGTCCCCAGCGATCAGAGAGAAGAGGATTGCACCCTGGAGCATTTGTGAGATAGAAGATGGCAGACCGATCGTTTGAACACTATAGCCTCCGACAATCAAACCACCGAACAAGAAGGAGGATATGACAATACCTACCGGATTCAGCTTAGCCAGCCAGGCGACAATAATCGCTGTGTAGCCATAGCCAGGGGATATACCTTGCATAAGCTTGTGGGTAACACCGGATACCTCCGCCATTCCAGCAAGTCCAGCAAGTCCACCACTGATCAGCATAACAATGATGATATGCTTCTTGATTGGAATTCCCGCATAGCGAGCCGCCGTTGGGTTGGCACCGATTAACCGCAGCTCATATCCCCAACGTGTAAAGCGAATCATTAGATAGTACAATACAACAGCAATCAATCCAAATAGCAGGCCGAGATGCAATCGAGAGGTACCCAGTACGGGTAATGACTGAGCAGCTGTAAAAATTGGGGATCCTGGAAAATTAAAGCCTTTCGGATCCTTCCATGGACCGAAAACAGTATAGTCAAGCGCAAGCAGCGCTACATAATTAAGCATGAGGGAGGTAATAAGCTCATTGACTTGGAAATGCGTTCGCGGAATCGCTGTGAGCAGCCCCCATAGAGCACCGGCTGCAATACTAAATACGATCATTAAGAGAATAGTAGCAACATGGGGAAGACCTGGAAAGTAGATGGTCACGGCCGTAGCTCCCATCGCCCCGACAATAAACTGTCCTTCCGCCCCGATATTCCACACCGAGATCCGGTAGGCTACCGCAATACCAAGTCCACATAGCAGCAGAGGGATCGCCTTAACGAACGTCTCCGTTAAGCCGTAGGAGCTGCCAAAAGCACCTTTAAACATTTTCTCATAGACCGTCAAGGGATTCATGCCATTTGCCGCAATGAAGACAGCGCACAGGATAAGTGCCACTAGAATCGATGCAACAGGCGTCCACCATGGCGTTTTAATGCGGGTGGCATCCAGTTCAAACCGGAAGCGAAAACCCTTTTTATTTGGAATACCTGCCGCATCTGCCCCAAGGGCTGCAACAGTTTCTTCTTGCTTCATAGGGCGACGGCCTCCTTCATGTTGCGAATACCTGCCATCAGCATACCGATCTTCTCCCGATCCGCTTCTTCAAAGCTTTGTTCCCCAATAATTTGTCCATTATAAATAACAAGGATTCGGTCGGAGAGCTGCAGAAGCTCATCAAGGTCCTCAGAAATCAGCAGCACGCCACTGTCCGAATTACGCAGCTCCATTAGTAATTGATGAACCCCTTCCGTCGCCCCGACATCGAGTCCTTGGGTTGGGTGGACAGCCACCATTAGCTTGGGCTGATGACTGATTTCTCTGGCAAACAATAGCTTCTGTTGATTTCCACCAGATAGCTGCTGTACGGGGGTTTCCATAGCTGGCGTTTTGACATCAAACTGCTCGACCAGCCCCTCAGACCATATCCGGTTCTTTGCTGCACGGAGAAACCCAAGTATGGAATGCTCCGGGCTTCTGTAGGATTTGAATAATAAATTATCGACGGAGCCTAAGCGTCCAGCCAGACCGCTCTTCATCCGGTTCTCAGGTACGTGGGATATCCCCGCATCAATTGCAGCTCGGACGGAGCCCGGCTTAACGTCATTTCCATCGAACTGAATACTGCCGCTCCTCCAGGTTCTTAGTCCCGTCAATACCTCGGCAAGCTCCTTTTGCCCATTGCCCGCGACACCAGCTATGCCTACGATCTCCCCTTCACGAACACAAAGCTCGAGACTATCCAACGCTTTACGTCCGTGGTCGGCGTAAACGTCAAGATTCTCTACTACAAGCAGCGGTTGCCCTGCAGTTAGTGAACGATGCTGTCTCTCGATGGTAATTTCACGTCCGACCATCAGTCGAGCTACCTCTCGCTCATCCGTTTCAGCTGTCATAAGCGTGGCGATCATCTTGCCTTTACGCATGACCGATATGCGATCCGAAGAAGCCATGACTTCCTTCATCTTATGAGTGGTCATAATAACCGTCTTGCCTTCTTGCTTCATTCGGTCCAGCGTGTTGAACAATTGTTCTACTTCCCCTGGTGTTAGCACCGAAGTAGGTTCGTCCAAAATGATAATGTCCGCACCCCGATATAAGGTTTTTACGATCTCAACCCGTTGCTGTTCCCCTACGGAGAGCTGCCAAATAGGACGATCAACTGGAAAAGCCAAGCCAAAGTGATCTGCAAGTGACTCGATCTCCAATTGCTTTTCCTTTATCCAATTTGCGCCGCGCCAAAAAGACGATTTTTCGCCAAGCACGATGTTTTCTGCTGCTGTTAGGCTTTGTACGAGCCGAAAACTTTGAAATACCATGCCTATTCCAAGTGCTGTGGCATCTTTAGGAGAACGGATCATGGCACGCTTGCCATGAATGAAGATTTCACCTGCATCGGCTCTATATACTCCTGACAGCATGCTCATCACTGTGCTCTTGCCTGCACCGTTTTCGCCGAGCAGAGCATGAATTTCACCCGCATTCGCCGAAAAATCGACTTGATCGTTCGCTAGCACCGGGCCAAATCTCTTAACGACCCGTTTCATCTGTACCGTTTGGTCCAGCATCATACATATTCTCCTTCCTACTGATAGCATAGGGATGGGGAAGCTCCTCAAACGAGAAGCTTCCCCACCCTTTCAGGTTGTCTTTAAAATATAAGAAAGTATAAGGTTCTCCTTATACTGTTCTTATATTTCAGCGATAAACGCACGGCGCCAATGGTGCCAAAAGGCGTTTATCCTTGCATGATTTTAGGTAAATCCTTCCACAAAATGATTATTGCGGAATCGTGCCTTCCACGCCTTTAACAAACCAGTTAAAGCCAAGTACTTCTTCCAATGTCATCTTCTGACCCTCTTGAACCTTAACGGCACCCGTTGAATCAGCAATTGGACCTGTGAATACATCAAGCTCACCGCTGATAATCTTCGCCTTAGCTGCTTCTACAAGCGCCTTGACATCTTCTGGAATCTTGTTGCCGAATGGTGCGAGTTCGACCATGCCATCCGCTATGTCTCCTGAATATTGTCCACTCTTCCATGTACCATCAATGACAGACTGAACGGCCTTCACATAATAAGGGCCCCAGTTCCATACCGGGTTAGTCAGATAATTGTCCGGTGCAAAGCTGGACATGTCGGAGTCATTACCGCCTGCAAAAGCTCCAGCTTCCTTCGCCGCCTGAATGGTTGCTGGCGAATCCTGATAGGCCATCAGTACATCTGCGCCTTTATCCAACAAACTGATTGCTGCGTTACGTTCAGTGGTTGGGTCATACCAAGTGTTTGACCAAACCACACTTACCTTGGCAGCAGGGTTGACACTTTGGGCACCTAGGGTGAAAGCGTTAATGTTATAAATAACTTCGGGTATTGGGAAAGCTCCTACATAACCGATTGAATTGTTCTTTGTCATTTTACCAGCTGCGATCCCTGAAAGGTAGCTAGCTTGATAGTTTTTACCAAAATAAGTGCTCATGTTGGCATCTGTTTTATACCCGGATGCATGCTCAAACTTAACATTTGGGAACTTCTTCGCTACATTGAGTGTGAAATCCATATACCCGAAGCTGGTCGTGAAGACAATATCGTGATTCTGTGCAAGCTCAGTAATAATACGTTCCGCATCTGCACTTTCGGGTACATTCTCAACGAAATCTGCCTTGAGCCCTAGTTTTTCTTCCATATACTTTCTTCCTTGATCATGCTGGTACGTATAACCACCATCACCCGGAGGCCCAATATATACAAACGCAACACGCGGATTAGCAATTCCTGCGGCGGTTCCCTCAGTTGTAGTTGCAGCTTCTGTTGCGGCAGGCGCTGTGCTTGCCTCAGTCTTAGCATCACTTGATGGGCTCGCACTTTCCTTTGCTGCACAGCCTGATAAAACTAATGTCAAACTGAATAGTGTTGCCAAACTAAGCTTCCCTAAACGACCCCAGTTACTCATGCTTATCCCCCTTGGATTCGGACGGAGGTTCCGGTATCCGGCTCCGTCTATCTTGCTATAATCTTACACTTGCCAAATCTCCTAGCCCCAATAATCGACAAAAGGAGTGCTTATTCGTTAATTTACCTGACATATTACTTTTTTGCAATAATAATATTTAAAAAAGATCCGTATTTAGCACTTTTCTTCACCATTTCCTCACATTCTGTCGATAATGACTATTAACGTTCGGAAATAGCCCTCTTTCCACATCAAAACTTCGCCTGATGGCACTCCAGAGTTTAAAAAAGGATAAACGCCTGTCGGCGTCCTCTGGCGCCGTGCGTTTAATTTTTTATACATTCTGATATAGTAAAAAAGATCACATTTCACTAAGCCAGATGAGCTTAGGAAATGCGATCTTTTTTATTTCGGTTATTCTCCAGTAATTTATTCATCACTCTAACAACGTTAGACCTTAAACCGGTTGATCAGTTGTTGA
>JACMJI010000352.1 GCA_014380705.1 Gorillibacterium sp.
CTGAGATTCACTTGTAAAAATAGCCTTCTCCTTGGCGATGAAGATTTTCACTTGATCCGCAAAATCGCTAAGCATCGATGGCAGTTCAGGGATCAGTGGATGAAGCGATAGGCGACTCCATTCTGTGTACTCCTGGACTAGCGCTTTCCGCAATTTGACGAGCCTGTGCAGAAACGAAGCAAGACGTCCTGCAACAACTTGCTCATCCACTAGAATCTCAATAATATCCTCATAGCTGCCTGCATCCCTCAACACAAAAGCATCGATCAGTAAACTCCCAATATCTGTAACCGCCTCGATCGCAAGATGCAAGATCCGCTCCTGAGCGAAATTTTGAATAAAATCTCCATTGACCCACTTCAAATTTAGTTCGGTGCTTACTTCCGCTAATACAGGAAGGAAAGATAAACGACGGTTCAACTCATCCTGGTTATTACTGTACATAAGTACCCCCTTAGTCTGCTCCAGAACCCTATCTATGGAGGACGGCAAGCAACGCCCATTTCCGTTCGGTCTTGCGTTTGTATTTAGGTAATAACCGGTAGACATCGACTGTCTCGCGAAAAGCGCTTTTCGCATCCGTTTCTCGACCCAGTCTCGTATAGATTTGCCCAAGTCGGTAATAAGCCTCACAAGAGGATGTGTTAAGTTGACGGAAGCATTCTAAATAATGAATAGCCTTCTCTGGGTCAACCTTATCTAGCGCATCTCCAAGCCGCAGATACGGGTCTCCATAAGCTACTCTTGGATTAAGGTTCAAGCTTTGAAGCATCAGACTCTCACCTTCCACAAGATCGCCACTCTTTAGTCGACAGATACCAAGCTCATATAACACATCAGCAGAATCTCCCATGATGGGTAGAATCTCACGAAGATACTTTTCCGCTTCACTATATTTACGGTTCGTTATCAATAAGCGTGCAGCTTCTAGCTTCGAGGTCGTATCATGCAGATGGGTACGAAGATGCTGCCGCAGCTCGCGCAGCCTGCGATTACGTTTAAATGGGGCTCCAAGATTAGGGATGATTCCAATAAATCGCCGGTCAATATAATAATAAACCAATAGCAATACGATTATTGCAATGAAGGGACTTCCGGTCAGCCAGGTCAGCAGGCCAAAAAGAATAAATTTACTCACAAAAACAACCTCCAAAATCACTCTTTTTCTATAGTTTACCATACTAATCGCGTTTGCACTCAACCCCTTTCCCTAGAAAAACATCCCCACTTATACAGTTAGGGATGTTCTAAGCTGAACGATTCAAAATTCAGGAGAGCAGCAGCAATTGATCGGCTAAATTCTTATCTGCTACTAAGAATTGCAGGAGTTCAGAACGACTGAGCCCTCCCCGTTCTGCGAGCCTACAATGATCATCAAGCTCGTTACCCGCGTCCCGATAGGCTTGATGCAGCGGATTCTCGTACCAATCGAGTTCATAGTTAACATCCCTGTACATCAGTGTGTCAATGGTGTATTCTCCATTTCCCTTTGGGGCCACCAGGGCGCTCAATGACGTTCCATCACTTAGGCTAATATCGACCTCAGCCATCTTCTGGTTATCTTTAACAAGTGTTCGCAGCATTCGGACTTCCTTAATCTTAGACATGGCTACCTTCCCTTATTTATCGATTTGCGTTAGTATGTGCGAGTGGGTTAAGGATCAGTCTTTTGAATCTAAAGAAGCGTCTGCCCGCCTAAGCAAAAAGTTAAAAAGGACCAGCCCCGCTTATGACAGCAAGGGCAGATCCTTTAGTAAAAGGTCCACACGACTTAGGTAATAGTTTAAGAATTAGTCCCTTTTTTTCCAGTTATCCGTCCAATCCTTATATTGCCGTTCCGCTTCATCTTTATTATGTCCGTGGCGCTCTTGAATTTTACCAATCAATTTATCTTTTTCACCCGCGATAATGTCCAAATCATCATTTGTCAGCTTGCCCCATTGCTTTTTGGCTTCGCCTTTCACTTGGTTCCATTTGCCCTTGAGTATGTCTTCGTTCATATCATTAGCATCTCCTTTTTCTTTGTTCTAGTTGTACATGTATTACTACCCCCTGTCCTGTAATGTGAAACCCTTTTAACCTGCACAAGACTATCTGCAAATGCAACAGTAATGTTGCAGGGAATGGATTTGAATAGAAATGGGTTGAGCAGATTAACCCACCGCTCAACCCATTTTTGATATTTTCGAAAAGATAATCCATAGCCCTTACCCTATATTTGCGTCGGAAATAGGAAATTTATTTCGCTTTTCGCTTAATAAAACATGTAATCGACAGATGTTGTTGTCTCTTCCTCAAGCATACTGCGATATTCGCTTGCTCGCATGGAATGATACACACCTTCATCGCCAGACTTGACGGCTAACGCTTGGTGCCATTCATACATTTGCTGGATATAAGCTTTTTGGTCATGATGGTACAGTGGCATCTGCTTGTTGTTATCTGTCATAGTAAGCCTCCCGCGGATCGTATTGTTTCCGTTGAACCTGAAGCCGTATTTTGTGACGGCTTGTTTTCTCATTCCTTCTTGTATATGGGCTTATCATATTCATTTTTTATGGTTTTTAATACATGGAGGCTTTACAAATTTAGCTTGTCAGGATGGAATTGGCAAATGCCACAGACTAACGATTCATTATTTTGCTCAACAAATTTATTTTGTGTAGATTGGGGGAAAAGGATTTAAAACGCGTGTAAATGGGACATACTAAAGGAATTACGAAAGGAGCGATAGAATGAATTCGAACTATTTGTTCACAAAGCTGGAAAACCATAATGAATTGCTTCATGAAATAAATAGTCTTGAGAGCAAGATGGCTCAAGCATTGGGGGAAGAGGTACGACTCATTGCTTATTCCCATGTGAGTTCCGATGATCGCTCTAAAGGTGAAATGAACAATGGGGAACCGGTCAAACCGTCCTAAACTCTTCCTTCTTAGAAACGTGTGAATGTCTCTTACCTAATTTAGTATCGCCTTTGGCCATACGAGTATGCTAAATGATCGCTAGGTGCTAACCACCAAGGCGATCATTTTTTATTGCCAAACGAAACTATATAAGGTACATTACATATAATACCTAATAATATAAGGTGGTTATGTATGGACGCATTGGATTATAAGATTATTCAAGCCTTAATGCTTGATGGAAGAAAGACATGGTCAGAGCTTGCTGGAGTTCTGGGGTTATCGTCTCCAGCTGCAGCTGATCGTGTCAGACGATTGGAAGAACAGGGTGTCATCATGGGATATACAGCAATCATTCAAGCGGAATCGGTTGGCTGTGACTTGGCTGCACTCATTGCCGTTTCCCTTGAGAAACCTGAGCATCGGGAAGCCTTTCTAAACAAAATTAATCGGATGACCGAAGTACAGGAATGTCACCATACGGCTGGTGATGAGGACTACTTGCTAAAGGTCCGCTGCCGTGGTACCAAGGACCTCGAACGAATGATTAGCCAAGAGCTAAAGACACTGCCCGGTATTCTTAAAACTAAAACAACCATTATCCTAAGCACAGTGAAGGAAACGTCAAACCTTCCACTGTTCAGAGAAGATCTTTAGGATGTCGACGTTATCTGTTGTATTCACAGGTATAGGTTTCGGCTTATCTATCGCCGCCCCGGTCGGTCCTGTAGGCTTGCTTTGTATGAATCGCACATTAAGTCACGGCTTTCGTCATGGCTTTGTTAGTGGGCTGGGTGTGGCGGTAGCAGATGCTTGTTACGGTTTATTGACGGTTGCTGGACTTCACTTGATTTCGGATAGGCTTTTTGATTACTCCATCCCATTGCGAATCATAGGCGGCCTTTTTCTAGCCTATTTAGGTATTGCAGGCTTGCTGAAGAATGCCAAAAAAGCAGACTCTTTAAGAGGAAAAGGTGCACATAGTTTGTTTCGCAGTTTTTTAAGTACATATGCACTGACATTGACCAACCCTATGACCATTTTATCTTTTCTTGCCTTGGCAGCATCTATCGGGGCAACTGTATTTATTGATTCTATTCTTTTAACTATGGGTATATTTTTGGGGTCGATTGCCTGGTGGTTTATCTTATCGTTCTCCATTCACATCGCTCGCAAAGCACTTCCTGCATTCATGATCAAACATTTAAATACCTTATCCTCTTTAATTATTCTTGGCTTTGGGTTAATAATCATCGGGACAGCCCTCGCTATGGCAGGAGGGTAAACAAACCCACATGTGGATCCATAAACTAAAAAATCGATTACAGCACACACCTTTTCTTCTCCGCCTTTTCATATCTGGACACTTCATCTCTCGATTAGGTGACTCTTTGTATAGCTTTGCGGTTCCCTGGATTTCGTATGAGCTCACAGGCTCTGCTCTGGTTATGGGATCACTCTATGCAGTTAGTGTCTTGCCTGTTGTATTATTCGGACCTTTTGTTGGCGTATATGTTGATCGCTGGGATCGTAAAAAGCTCATGATCGGCATTGACCTTGCCCGGATGGTTCTGGTTGCTCTTCTTCCGGTTTTGCATACATTTGATCTGCTGACACTTGGTTGGCTTTATGCAACAGGGTTTACTTTGTCCCTACTTACGATGGCTTATGAGGTGTCGATCGTGGCGATTACACCCGATTTGGCTAGTGGGGATCTTACCCAGGCTAACTCCGGAATCCAGACGGTTAATCAATTGGCGGACATGCTCGGACCCGCCTTCGCAGGTGGTTTAACAGCTATTTTGGGGGCAATCAATATTCTCTGGTTGGATGTGCTTTCCTTTGGCCTCGTACTGTTTATGCTTACCCAGCTTCCTGCTAATCGGAAGTCCAAGCGCATCATGACAAATGTGTTCAAGGAGATGAAAGATGGCCTTCACTGGCTGACCCAACACTCCGTTAATCTGGCATTATCTATTCAAGCTGCTGTTGGCAATTTTGGGTACAGCGCCGCTTATTCTGTACTCACTTATTATCTCATAACGGTCTTTCATCTTAATTCCAACCAAGTTGGAATTAACTACTCTTTGTTAGCCGCAGGAGGCGTAATCGGGAGTATTGGAATTGTTGCACTGGACAAGCGATATGCTCGCGGCAAGCTCATTACTTCCCTGTTGATCGTAGGTTTCATCGGATTCATGTTCGCTGCATTATGTCCGGTCTGGTTCGCTCCCGGGATCGGATTTGCAATCGTTGGAGCCTGTAATGTGGGCTGGTCGATTATTACTGCTTCGATTAGGCAGGAGACTGTACCGGCTCATTTACTTGGTCGTGTACTCAGCTTCTCACGAGTGATTACACGCACAGCCATGCCAGCAGGTGCATTACTTGGTGGGTTGTTAAGCGGCACGTTGCATCCTGCGACTGTTTTCCTTCTGGCTGCCTTCGCCAAGCTTATCGAAGTTGTCATAGCCTATCTATCTCCTATTAGAAAATTGATATAAATAAATTATCGATACATCCAAAATAAAAGTTAAAAAAGAATTCCCGACGCAGTAAGTCATTAAAGCTTGAAGCAGAGAAGAAGGAAATGGTTGCAAATCATTTTCTTGAGCGTCTGGAGATCGGAATCATCAACATCGGGGGTAAGGGTACGATTCGTGTCGATGGCGAGGTTTTCTCCATGGATA
>JACMJI010000353.1 GCA_014380705.1 Gorillibacterium sp.
TCATTCTGATTCCGCATCGGTAAACGCACGGCGTCAAAGGAAGCCGACAGGCGTTTATCCTTATTAGCAGCCAGCCAAACCTCAAATTGGCGGGGAAGCCTTAGGTTAGGTAATAAGAAGCATCCTTATGACTGAAACGAAGCAGACCGCCTGCTTTAAGCTTGCGAAAACGGATAAAGACAACATAACGAGGTAGAATTAGCCATAGGTGAGTAAATATGAAGGCCAAGGTGTAAACCTGAGGAACCCAGACATAGCCAAGACAGGCAGCTGCAGTGCCTATCCAAAAGGTCTGGTGCAGCAGATTGCAATATTTGGAGAAGCTTACATAACCAACAGGTTGGTAGCCGAACCATGGTAACAATAGACAGAAGCTCCACTCATGTAGGTGAACTTCATCAGTAAAAAATATAGAAAGTCGAACGATTATATAATGAAGCAACGGAATTGTGACGAAGGACGCTAAGAGAGCCTTCAAACCTTGTTCCCCATAATGTTGTCCAGCTAAAGTAGCTGCAATCGCTAAACTTAGACCATACAGACCAACAAAGGGGATTCGGACGTTTATTTTACGTATGAGTGTATAGTTATAGATGGTTGAGTCTCTCGAAATCGAACGGTTTTCCATAGGAACCTCCTCATTCACTTCTCTACTTATATCGGCAGTAAGTTGATGGAATAAAAGCGATTCAGAAAAAAACTCATTAGGTACAGACACTAGGGGCCGCAAGCCTGCATAAGCATATAGCAGAAATTAGGCAGCAAGCTAAAAACCATGAGAGTTTACGAGTCTTTATTATCGGTTATACTAAATAGAAAAAAAGGCGGTGATTGGTATGGAAGAAAAGGAAGGTGTCTGCATTGTTTGCGGCAAAAAAGGCCAAGAGGGAATCACGGTAGTATCTGAGTTCATCTGCGAGCTATGTGAAGCGGAAATGGTAAAGACCGACGTTCTGGATGAAAAATATCCATTTTTCATTCACCAACTCAAGCGTCTGTGGTATAAAAAGGATGCCTGAGAATACGGAAGAACAAAGCCATTTATGCCGAAAGGTTAAATTTTTGGTATAGTAAGAGGGAGCAGGCAAAAGCTTGTTCTCCTTTTTTTGTTTAAGATGGAGGTTTTTTATGTTGCTCAAACCGGAAACAGCTCCTTTGCTTGATGCACTTCTTCGTCATAAGACGAGCGGAGCAGCAAGCTTTCACGTGCCAGGGCACAAAAGTGGACAGGGTCTTGATGCGTACGGAGATGCTTTTTTTCGTCAGATTATGGCGATTGATTATACGGAGATTACGGGCTTAGATGATCTCCACCACCCTACAGGTGCCATTCGAGAAGCGCAGGAGCTTGCAGCGGATTGTTTTGGTGCCGATGAAACGTATTTTCTTGTAGGTGGAAGCACGGCAGGTAATCTTGCGCTTATTCTATCAACCTGCTCAGCAGGTGAATTGCTCATTGTGCAGCGTAACGTACACAAATCAGTGCTGAATGGAATAGCTCTCTCTGGGGCCAGAGCCGTTTTTTTACCATGCAGACTAGATGAGGGAAGTGGACTGGCAGCTGGAGTAACACCCGAGGATGTCCATGCTGCGTTAACACGTTATCCCGAGGCCAAGGCTGTTTTCTTAACCAACCCCAATTATTATGGGATGACGGATAACCTCACTCAGGTCGCCGAAATCGTCCATGCTCATGGCAAGCCTCTGCTTGTTGATGAGGCCCATGGCGCTCACTTTGGGTTTCATCCGGCACTGCCTGCTTCAGCTTTATCCTGCGGAGCGGATGCTGTCGTTCAGTCTACGCACAAAATGCTTACAGCCATGACCATGGGAGCGATGCTTCATGTGAAGGGACAAAGGCTTGACCAAGCACGGATTAAAGGTGTTTTGTCCACAATACAGAGCTCAAGTCCATCCTATCCCATCCTAGCTTCACTTGATCTATGCCGTAGGCAAATGCATGTATCTGGACAGGAATTCATTGAGGCGGGGCTCGCGGTGGTCCATGAATTACAGAGCAAATCGGGGGAATATCAATCGCTTTGTATACTAGAGCATACCTTTAGCTCAAGCTATGGAACATTGGACCCTTTTAAAATCGCCTTAAATGATAAAACGGGCACATTGACAGGTTATGCGTTGCAGGAGAGAATCGAGATGAGAGGCTGTATGGTTGAACTGGCTGACCCTCAGTACGCCCTTTGTTTATTTAGTCCCGCTTCAACCCTCGCGGATGCCAATAGACTCCATCAGGTTTTAAGGGAAATTGATCGAGAAATTCAGCAGAGAGGGAAGGAAATGGATACTTTTTCGGCGAATAAGACTAGTACCCCTTTTCTGACTGAATTATCCCCACCGATATCGCTCCCACTAAGCTGGCTTTCATTACTCAACGCTGCAACGAATCAGGCACAAGCAATGTCCTTAAAGCATGTAGAGGGTTTATACGCTGCAGAGATGGTCGTTCCCTATCCTCCTGGTATTCCTGTCCTCTATCCAGGCGAGCGCATATCAGCCCGAATGAGGGATTATTTGCAGCTACTTGCAGAGTCGGGTGCACGTTTTCAAGGAGCTCATGATCCGCAATTGCTGACGCTACTTACAACAGTCCAACCAATGGCTAGCTTGCATTAATGCAGGAATGTGCGTTACTCACAAATAATTGATAGAATAGCCATAAGCGTAAGCGATTAGAGAAATGGTAAGCGTATAACATTGACCAAATCTTAAAAGCGTCAGTGTTAACGACGA
>JACMJI010000354.1 GCA_014380705.1 Gorillibacterium sp.
AGAAACCAAAAGTGGAGGATTTGTGTGCCCAAGCGAAGAGTTTACGTGGCGCCTTTGAAATGACATCCTATCCTTCGTCTAATCAGGGGATGCCATTTCAAGAGTGCCCGAAGCCAACATACAAATCTGTAACGTCCTTGGTTTTTGGGCAGCCTGACTGTTGTTTTTGGGCAGCCTGACTGTTGGTTTATGAGCAGCTTGTCTGTTGGTCTATGAGCAGCTTGACTGTTTTTTTCTCAGAATATTATTCCATAACAAAGTAAATACTAAAATAAGGTAAATTTTACTGGTGCACGAAAGTCATGATAAATGAGCGTAAAGCTTCTGGAGGTGCGAACATGGATTTGGCAGATATGCTAAGTTATGCGGATATTCAGGATTTAAGCGGGATTGCTCGTAATTATGAGATCGCATGCAATACGCACTCCAAGAAAGAGCTCATCCAGTCAATCCTGGCCACAATCTGGAGGAACGATTTATTACGTGAGGAAGTAGGACGAATGGAGTGGGGGGAGATTCGCTTTCTTAATTCCCTTTTGTTCGATAGGAGAGATTCCTTCAGTCTAGAAGAACTTACTGCTCGTGTTAAGCTGGGCATATTTGATGCTGAAGAGAAGAAAGCTGTTAACCCCCGCGATCTAATCGTCCGCTTTAAACGGAGAGGCTGGCTTTTCAATGGGCATAGCCATAACAATAAATATTTGTTTCTCATACCGGGAGATCTCAAAACAAGGTTTTGTCAAGCTATTTCCTGTCGATTTAGTGCTGAACTAATTACGGTTAGTGATGCGCCAGCTGTTTATCGGGATGAGGGCGAGCTGTTTGTGGATGATCTGCTTCAGTTCCTCCGGTTTGTCCATACGAATGAACTCCCACTTAGCGCTGAGGGCTATCTTTACAAGAAGAGCATGCAACAACTATCTGAAGAATTTTCGGTGGTTGAGGGACCCCTGCCTAAAACGGCCTGGCGATTTGGTTATGGGCGGAGATTTCGAGAATATCCGACTCGATTTTCATTTATGTATGATTACTGCTTTTACAATGGGTTTATTGATGAACAGCCGGGTAAACTTCTACTTACCGAACAAGGAAAAAGTAGGTTGCAAGAAAATCGGAAAGAGGATATCCGGCAGGTTTATCGGTTTTGGCTTCGGTTATACAAAGGGCCTATTCCGAATTTACAGTCTATTCTGCATTGGATAGACTTGCTTGCCACTTCTTGGACATCGATCCAGTCGCTGCGCTTGGTGATTAGAAATTTAATAAAACCTTTTTATTACGATTCTGCTGATTCCGTCTTTGAGGAGAGGATCATTCCGATGATGGTTCATTTGGGACTTGTTCGAATTGGGGAACAACCGCAATATGGCACACTTCTACGCATGACGCGATCAGGCTCCCATATGATTCGGGGAATTTATGTACCCGAAGAGGAGCGTATCATCCTTCCAGATTGACATCGGTTGACTTAGGTTGCTATAATCACCCCACAATTAGGAAACTGGGTGAGTATATGATTTATGCTTATAACGGAAGGCTGCCTCAGGTAGACAGCACAGTGTTTGTTGCGCCAGGAGCTAGGCTTGTTGGAGATATTACGATTGGTCTTGATTCGAGTATATGGTTTAATGCTGTATTACGAGGAGATTTAGCGCCTGTTCATATTGGAAAGCGAGTCAATATCCAAGATGGTAGTGTAGGTCACGTAAACTATGATCAGTCCCTGCTGCTTTCTGATGATGTTTCCGTTGGGCATCATGCGGTTATTCATGGTTGTTCGATAGGAACGGGCTCTCTTATCGGGATGGGAGCAATCATCCTAAACGGAGCAGATCTTGGAGAATATACCTTTGTAGCAGCAGGGAGCCTAGTTCCGGAGAATAGCGTTCTCCCTGCCTATACTTTATGTATGGGGACGCCGGTAAAAATCATACGGGAATTAACGGAAGCGGACCTTCTGAGAATGAAGCGCACCACGGAGAGCTATGTCTTGAAATCTCGTGAATACCTAAAAGCAATGACCATCGATGAAGCTTAATAACCGACCGGCACCGAAAAGAAGGAATCTCCACCTGCCAAAGCGAACTAATGGTTAAGAGCGAAACGCTTAGGCCATGGGACACTAGATGCGTTTAACCTTACGTAGTTGGAGGAGATTTCGTTTGCGACCCATCAATCCCCTATCTTATCTTTGGAGTAAAGCTTTTCTTACTTCTCGTTTTATGCTTTACAGTTTGTTTTGGATCAATCTGCTTGGAACAGTTTATGGATATTATTGGTATAGCGGACAATTAATTGATACAGCGAAAGAGAAGCCATGGTGGATGCTAATCCTTGTTCCAGATAGTCCGACAGGAAGCCTATTATTTACCTTCGCCTTGCTTTATATGCTGATCGATTCTCACCGAAAGAGTCGCGGCCAGGAAGCGGAACAGAGGGCAAGAATAGGTGGTCATCTACGCAGCATTATCGAAGCAATGGCTTGTGTAGCTTCATTTAAATATGGAATTTGGGCAGTTTCTATTATTCTTGCAGACATTTATTTGGGGAGTGCTGCTAACTGGATCGATGGCATGTTGTCTCTTTCTCACCTGGGAATGGCTGTAGAAGCTCTACTGTTTGCTCGTTTCTTTCGTCTCACACCACGTGCCCTTGCTGTTGGTGCTTGTTGGGTGTTTGCTAGTGATATTGTCGATTACGGATATGGGATTTATCCAAGCTTATCCAGGGTACTTACTGATGAATTGTCAACTGTCGCTATATTAACCTACCTCCTTAGTGCGATAACTGTATTTTTATTTCTGTGGATTTCTCGAAAAAACTGCAAAGCTAAAGCTTGACTTTACGGACGAATTCACCTGTCATTCGGAATGGACTTGCTATCATAAAATAGGACACCCCTCCATAGATATGTTAATGGAGGGGTGTCCTATGATCCTTAGGGGATTTGGCAATGGTAAAGCAAAGCGTGTATTCGCTGGATTGATGATTCTATGCATGCTGGGGTTAATACCGGCTTGTGTGAAAGAAACAAAAGCCCCAAAAGGGGCAACGGCTGTTTCTTCTACAGAACAGGCGCAAATCGAAATTCTCGATCAAATGGTGATGGAAATCCATCAAATGACTATGGAAGGAAAGGTTGCTGAGGCAAGGGAACAGTTAAATCGGTTGGGCGAAGCGGTTACGCGTACTAGGTTCCAAGGAATAACGGGGATAGAAGGAATTCGTTCATTAACAGATTCCCTCTTGTCTTCACAAAGAGTCTATAATCGTGTAGCTTTCTCTACTGAGGAAGCGTTAGCTGCCGTTGCTAATTTAAGATTAATAACAGATGCAATGGCGCATCCAGAAGAACCTATGTGGCACCGCTATTATAAAATTATCAAGGATGATGTCGGTCAGTTAGAAACTTCGGCAGCTGAACACAACCGGGAGAAAACAAAAGCTGTCTTTACAGACTTGAGAAAGCGTTATTTGGTCATTCGACCAGCCCTTACCGTCAAAAAATCAACTAGCGATATCGAAAAGTTGGATTCGCTCATGGTATTTATCCAAGCTGCAATTGTCGGAAGTCGCCAAGAAACGGCAGAATTTCAGGCTTCATTAAAAGCAATCGAGCAAAGTATTGACTATTTGTTTGATCGTAAGGAAGATAGCACAGCTTACTTACCTTTATCCGATTCAGATCGGCCTTTATTGTGGACATTTGGGATTGGACTTATTGTTACTACAGTTCTAAGCTTTGTCGCATGGCGGATGTTTCGCTTTGAGAAACGCATAGCTAGAATTCGCAAAGAAAAGCTTGACGGTAGTTTCTAGGTTTCATTAACACATCAAGATAAAGTAAAAGAACCCCGAACTAAGGTAGATGGTTCGAGGTTCTTTATTGCATATCATAGGCTCATCCTGAATCCATATCAGTAAACGCATGGCGCCAAGACCGCAGCAGTCATTTATCCTTGGATTCGTATCAAAGGGTCAAGGTTTCTCAACGCGGAAGCCTTCGCCATATACATCTTGAACGTTTCCAATAATAATGAAGGCATGAGGGTCTTTCTCGTGGACAAGGGACTTTAATCGAGTGGCTTCATGGCGAGCAACTACACAATAAATGACGTTCTTGGGTTGTTTGGAATAGGAACCATGAGCCGGGAATAACGTAACCCCGCGATCCATTTCCACATTAATACGCTCAGCTAAATATTCTGCGTGATCCGAGATAATCGTAAAGGCTCTAGCTGAATAGGTACCTTCTGTGATAAAGTCAATCGTTTTTGAACCTACAAATACGGCAACGAGTGTGTATAGAATCTTTTCTTTAGGGAGATAGAACAGGGATCCTCCAATCACAAGGATATCCATGATGAGTATGATTTGTCCCATACTCCAGCCCTTCCACCTATTCAGTAAACGCGCAATAATGTCAACTCCACCTGTCGTTGCACCTGTTCGAAATACAATGCCCAGGCCACAGCCAATGGAAAGTCCAGCATAGAGGGTGATTAGCAAATAGTCATCAGGTGAAGCAAAGCCCTTGAACCAGCCTTCATCAGTCATGAGCTCAAATACCCGTAAAAAAATCGATAACGAGACGATTCCGGCAAGTGTCCAGGCCATGGAACGCTTGCCAAAAGCGCGAAGCCCGATAATGAATAGCGGAATGTTGAGTACAAGTGTGGTTATAGCTGGTGAAATATCTGCGGCATAGTGAAGCAGCAAAGATACACCCGTTACCCCACCCTCCATCAATTCATTAGGGATGACAAAATAGTTAATGCCAAATGCATATATGGCTGTTCCCAACATTATCCCGCAGATTCGCTTTAGAACACGAATATAATTGTGCGCTTTCATAGTCAACTCCCTGTCCATCTGAAAGTCCTAATCGGCTTTATTATACCTTATTTTTTAGAAGTTGATTGATTGTTTTCCTATTCTCTTTGAGTTAACATGTAAATCAAGGATTGATTACTACGGCAAGTGAAGGGGGATATCATGCAGCAGAAATCATTACTTGAGCTGCAGCAAGAAGTGGATTGCTACATAGCACAGTTTAAAGAGGGATATTTCAGCCCGCTTTCTCTTCTCGCTCGAATGACAGAGGAAGTTGGGGAGCTTGCTCGAGAGGTTAATCATGAGTTCGGTGAAAAGCCCAAGAAGAAGGATGAAGCAGAAAATTCGATTGAACTAGAACTTGGCGATATCTTATTTATCATCATATGTTTTGCCAATTCTTTAGGAATTGATTTAACGGAAGCGCATGATAAGGTCATGCAAAAATTTAGTACACGGGATGCCGATCGTTGGACTCGAATGAACACCGATTAATAGGAATACTCATATGCTGTATCATCAACTTCGGTTTGTATGAGGACCGTATTGGAGTGTGGTGTACAGTGGACGCAAATAAAAAGATTAAAAAAGCGTATGAGGCAATCCTTGCCGGCGATTTCGAACGGGCGATTGATTGTTTTGAACAGGCGATTGCCGAGGAACCTCTTGAGGCTGCCCATTATTATAAGCTTGCGATAACCTGCTCTCGCAGTGGTAAACTAGGTAAAGCCCTTAATGCTGCAGAAGCCGCTTCGAGGCTTGCACCGAGCCATGAAGGCTATACACAGCTTATTGCTCATATTGAGGCTATGCAATTGATGGAGCAGGCCAACGATCTCCTTGCTCATCGCATAGCAGAACAGGGCAAACCACCGACTATTGATCTGGTGATGGAGCTTTTAGAGAAAGCAGTGCGATTAGATCCTCTTTCGGCGGAGGCATTCCTGTTTTTAAGTGCCGCTTACGAGGAGGCTGGGAGAAGAGCAATGGCGCTCCGAACTGTTCGTGAGGCGTTGCGGTTAAATCCAAAGCTGGTGGAGGCTAAACGTATATTAGCTCGATTATCGTATATAGATGACAGTTTACACTGACTTATAGAAAGTGAAACATCAGAATTAATAAATTTCTATCCTTACGGAGCTTATTTATAATCAAAAGTGCAAACTTGGATTCTGCATTGGTAAGCGATTCGCCTAAGCGTGCGGAGAACCGTTTATCCTTGCTACATTGCAAAGGATGGAGTTGGTCAATATGTCCGAACAGATTCAAACGATAAAAGTGGCAGTGGCTGGTGTTGGCGGGAGAATGGGCAAAGAGGTGGCAAAGCTTGCATTGTCTGATCCAGGAATGTCGCTTGTAGCGGCTGTGGATCGAACTCATGTGGATATGGATGCTGGATTATTAGTTGGACTAGGTGAATCTGGCATTCCTGTCCGCAATGATTTAGAGCTTGCTCTTATTGAATCAAAAGCAGAGGTGCTTGTTGATTTTACAGTCCCGCAGGCGGTTATGGTTAATGCAAGAATCGCTATTGCTCAGGGAGTTCGTCCAGTAATCGGTACAACTGGACTAACAACTGAGGATCTTGAAGAGCTGGACAAGCTTGGCAAAGAGAAAGGGATCGGGGTCATTGTTGCACCTAACTTCTCAATTGGGGCCGTTCTCATGATGAAGTTTGCTGCAGAGGCAGCAAAGTATTTGCCGCATGTGGAGATTGTTGAATATCACGGAGACCAGAAGCTGGATGCACCCTCTGGAACCTCTATTAAAACAGCAGAGCTTATCGCCCAGAATCGTCAAGAACTCCGTCAAGGGAATCCTCAGGAAGAGGAAACCATTGAGGGTGTTCGCGGTGGTCTTTACCAAGGGTTTCGTATCCATAGTGTTCGACTACCTGGCATTTTCGCTCAGCAAGAGGTTATCTTTGGGGGATATGGACAAACGTTAAAAATTCGTCATGACTCCTTCGACCGCGCTGGTTATATGCCTGGTGTAGCCATCGCAATAGATAAGGTGATGGGAATTACGGGCTTGGTTTATGGGTTTGAGCATTTTCTATAAATACATTTTACAGTGATTTTCCTTCTTATCTTTATTGATAATTAATTACAGTCAGGAAGTGGACAAGATGGGTCTCGATATCGCATTTATTGCACATGATCGAATGAAGGATGAAATGGTTAATTTTGTTACTGCCTATTGCCATGTTTTTGCTAAAGATCACCGACTCTTCGCTACGGGAACAACAGGTCAGCGAATAATGGAAAAAACGGGATTGGAGATTCATCGTTTCATGTCTGGTCCTTTGGGTGGAGATCAGCAGATTGGAGCTCTTGTTGCCCGTAATGTAATGGATCTGGTTATTTTTCTTCGGGATCCGTTAACGGCCCAACCTCACGAACCAGATATTAATGCGCTACTGCGGCTATGTGACGTTCAAGGAATACCGCTTGCAACCAATGTAGCGACTGCTGAGATTCTTGTTAGAGCTTTGGAGCGGGGAGAATTTGGTTGGCGTGAACTCGTTCACAAATATAAGGTCTCGGTGAGTGAAGAATTATGAGTCAGGGACTTGACCTCCTTGTATTCGGTGCACACGCAGACGATGCAGAGATCGGTATGGGAGCAACGATTGTTAAGCATATTCAAGCGGGTTATCGTGTGGCTGTATGTGATCTTACTTATTCTGAGATGTCCTCCAATGGAACGGTTGAGTTGCGAAAGCAAGAAGCGGCTAAGGCTTCGGACATCCTTGGGCTTACAGAACGCAGCTGCTTAGGTTTACCGGATCGGGGTTTATTCTGCAGTGCTGAACAGATCGAAGCGGTTGCTATGGAAATTCGCAGGCTCCGACCGCGTATCGTCTTTGCTCCCTATTGGGTGGATCGTCATCCTGATCATGTCATGTGTGGCCAAATTGTAGAACAAGCTGTTTTTTCGGCAAAACTACGCCGTTATCGACCGGATGTCTTGCCTGTTACCGTTGAGAATGTTTATTATTACTTTATAAATGAAATGGGTAAGGTTGATTTTATGTTGGATGTTTCATCCTTTTATGATCAAAAGCTGCTCGCTTTAAGTGCCTACTCCAGTCAATTTGCTGCTCCTTCTGCTGATCATCTTGATATTGTGGCGACTCCGCTTAATCAAGGGTATTTGGAACGGGTAAAGCTTCGGGATCAGATGCTCGGTATGAAGCAACAATTGGCTTATGCAGAAGGATTTGCTTCAAAAACAACCTTCATAACCGATCTCATCCTTTAATCATTCTTTCTCCACACTCAAAACTGTTCAAACAGGAGGAATATATGTGAAAGATCGTTTAAAGATAGGCATTACATGTTACCCCACACTTGGTGGCTCTGGCGTTGTCGCTACTGAACTTGGCAAGCTACTAGCGGAGAAAGGGCACGAGGTGCATTTTATTACCCATAGTATGCCATTCCGGTTGGGACGCTTTCACCGAAATATTTACTTTCATGAGGTTGAAGTCAGTGATTATTATGTATTCCGTTACCCACCTTATGATCTTGCTTTAGCTAACAAAATTTCACAGGTTGCCAAGACCGAAGGATTAGATTTATTACATGTCCATTATGCAATTCCACATGCCGTCTGTGCCCTTCTTGCTAAACAGATGGTAGGAGACCACTTAAAGGTGGTAACGACATTGCACGGAACGGATATTACGGTTCTGGCGGCCGATCAATCCTTAAGTAATTTAATTGGTTATGCCATAAACCAGAGTGATGCCGTAACGGCTGTTTCTGAGGATCTAATACGGGAAACCCAGAACAGACTCGATATCACTCGTCCAATCGATCGCATTCACAATTTTGTCGACAAGCGGGTTTTCTTCCCCCGTGAGGTTCATTCTCTGCGTAAGGAATTCGCTTCTCCTGATGAGAAAATTTTATTACATATGTCAAATTTCCGCCCAGTTAAAAGGGTCATGGACGTTGTGGATATTTTTGCCAAGGTCAATGCGGAGATTCCCTCCCGTCTCGTCTTTGTAGGCGAGGGTCCAGACCTTACCAAGGTTATCGCTCAGGTCAAAGACCTGGGCCTAACAGAGCGAGTCAGCTTCTGTGGGAAGCAGGATGATGTTGCGGAGTTATTGTCCTTGTCGGATGTTATGCTTCTGCCGTCGGAAAAAGAAAGCTTTGGGTTGGTCGCACTTGAAGCGATGGCCTGTGGGGTCCCAACCGTAGGTTCCCTAGCAGGTGGTATTCCTGAATTGATAGAGCATGGTGTCACAGGCTTCTTATCTCCCATTGGTGATACAACCGCTATGGCGGCTCAAGTTATTCGATTATTCAAGGATGAGCAGCTTTACAAACAAATGTCAGATGCCTGTATCGAACGCTCCGATGTCCACTTTAACTATAAGATGATCGGAATGGAGTATGAAAAAATCTACTATCGTGTGCTGGGACTGCCTTATCCTGAGCAGGAAAACTGCAGTCAAAGCATTTGTTGCACCTGAAGTGATGGGAGTCCGAATGAGAAGAGAAGCAGCATCCGTTCTCACTCGTCTTGAAGAGGCGGGATATATTGCTTTTTTCGTAGGTGGTTTTATCCGAGACACGGTACTTCATCGACCGGTAAAAGACATCGATCTCGCTACGTCAGCTAGGCCAGAGGATGTTATCGCTATTTTTCCAAAGGTTATCCCTACGGGGCTAAAGCATGGAACGGTTACGGTACTTTCAGGGGGCTTTGGTTTTGAAGTCACGACCTTTCGCACGGAGTCGGAGTACGAAAATTTCCGACGTCCAAGGGAGGTGGTATTTGTTACGGATATTACCGAGGATTTGCGCCGTCGCGATTTTACCATGAACGCCATGGCGATGGACCGACAAGGAAGGATTCTAGATCCGTTTAATGGACGCAGAGATCTGGAATCAGGGATATTGCGCTGTGTCGGTGATGCCGATCTGCGTTTTCGGGAGGATGCTCTGCGAATGGTACGCTGCATCCGTTTCGCTGCTGAATACCGGCTTAAAGTGGAGTCTAATACATGGCTTGCATTGCATGCTAATGCCAAGCTGCTTCGCCATGTTGCCATGGAACGGGTACGTAGTGAACTGGAGCGAATCCTTAAGGGAAGCGACCCTTACATGGGAATTTCGCTTCTAGCGGACAGTCGCCTGCTCAAGAATACAAAAGAAAAGCTCAGTTGGGCGCTCACGGAGTGGACTACAGTGGATTTACCCCCCGTGTTGAAGCAATTAGGGAGCCTCTCTTCGGGTCTACGGTGGTTTCTATTAGCCAAAACCATGAAACTAACGACAATAACTGCAGAGCAGGTGTGGAGGCTGCTCACGTTCTCCCAAGCTGAGCTCAAGCAAGTCAGTGCTTTTCTTGGGTTTGACCATTATCTTGAAGCAGGGGAGCATCATCCCTTGGGAATGGCTAATGTCTTCAAGAATGGTGTACTCCACTATGGCAGAGAAGCGGCTCAAGCATGGTTAGAAACCATGACCGTTTTTTATTCCCCTATGAGCATGACCGATAATTTAGCCGTTTCGGATGAAGGTGAATTACAAACGGAAATTTGGGGATCTCTGGTTCTACATAATGGACTAAACTGGTTATCGGAGATGCCCGTATTCGAAATCAACGATCTAATGATAAATGGTCAGGATATTCTGACGGCTACCCACAAAAACTCCGGTCCCTGGTTAGGTCGTGTTCTTCGTCAGATTCTATCTGAGGCTGCATGCAATCGGCTTCCGAATGAGAAGGAGCTGTTACTGCGGCGGGCAGTTGAGCTCGCTGTGGAAGAATGTTAACAGCATAATGGGACGGGGGTTTTAACAATGGTCGAATTTGAAGCCATGTCCGGTGACCAACTGGATTCAGCTTTGCTCCTAAGCAAGCTGGAAACAGCTGTACTTGGCAGAGAAATGCGCGTGTATGATTCTGTATCTTCTACGCAGGATGAAGCTCGTCAATGGGTAACTCAGGGTGCTCCACATGGCGCTCTTATTCTGGCTGAGGAACAGACTTCGGGTCGAGGACGATTGGGTAGACTCTGGCATTCCCCAAAAGGGAAGGGAGTTTGGATGAGTATCGTTTTGAAATCGGATACGCCTTTTCTGTATCCGCCCCAATTAACCCTGTTAAGTGCAGTAGCTTTATGTCGAGCTGTTCGCATATTAACTGGACTTGATGTCGGAATTAAGTGGCCAAATGACCTATTGATTGGGGAGAAAAAGGTTTCAGGCATTCTGCTTGAATCGGTTGAAACAAAGGCAAAAGAAACCGTAATTGTAGCGGGAATTGGTATTAGTGTTAATTTACTGCTGAACGATTACCCTGAATCCCTGAAGTTAAAAGCTACCTCTCTGAAGATTGAAAGCGGAAAAACCATTGATCGCCAACAATTGATCGTTATTTTCCTCAAACAATTCGAGGATTTATTTGAGCTTTACCTTCGAGAAGGCTTCTCGCCCATCCTTACCCTATGGGAAGCCCATAGTCTAACTTTAAATAGAGAGGTTTCTCTACGTACACCCAAGGGTATCCTTACTGGTCTTGCGGTCCGTCTGGATGATACAGGTGCGCTTATTTTACGAGCATCGGATGGAAATGAGCAAAAAGTATTTTCTGGAGATATCATTTTTTGAAAATATTATGGGTTTTTCATTAGGCCTTTGCTATAATAAGCAGACGGGCGGTATCCGATAGGAACTGCACCCAGCTATTGATTTGCCCCTGAACCGCATGATGGTATTTGTTGTAGGATGAAGGATTCTGCTCTGAGCCGCAAAGCCCGAGACAGAGGTTCATGCCGACACAGCTTCTTTGTGTATGGATGACCTTTTAGTTTCGGACTAAAGGGTTTTTTTATGCTCTAAATCCATGAAGGAGGATGCACCTTGAATAATCGCAAGCCTATGACTACACTGAAGCTGCGCAAAATGAAACAAGAAGGCACACCCATTACTATGATTACCGCCTACGATTACCCATCAGCTAAACTCGCGGATGAAGCGGGAATGGATATGATATTAGTTGGAGACTCGCTCGGGAATGTAGTCCTGGGTTATGATTCCACGCTGCCAGTTACTCTTGAGGATATGATTTATCACAGCCGTCCGGTTAATCGGGCAGTTTCGTCAAGCTTTGTCGTCACGGACATGCCTTTTTTAACCTATCATGGCAGTCTTGATTCGACACTATTCAATGTGGGCAGAATCATACGTGAGGGTGGCAGCAAGGCGGTTAAAATGGAGGGTGGACGTGAAATCGCCAAAACCGTTGAGGCTGTTGTGAATGCGGGGGTTCCGGTTGTAGGACACGTAGGACTGACTCCCCAATCGGTTCACCAATTAGGTGGTTATCGCGTTCAGGGTAAAAACTCGGAACAAATACGGAAGCTATTTGATGATGTAATAGCTTTGGAACAAGCAGGAGCTTTTGCAATCGTACTTGAACTCGTAACAGATGACATTGCAGCCGAGATCTCATCCAAGGTGAATGTCCCAACGATTGGAATCGGATCAGGGTCAAGCTGTGACGGTCAGGTGCTTGTGTTTCATGATTTATTACAATACGGCTCTGAGGTTGCCCCAAAGCGTTTCGTGAAGACTTATGCGGATATTGGAGCTCAAATACGCCAAGCCATATCTACATATGGGGAGGAAGTTCGCAGCCGCCAATTTCCCGCTAAAGAGCATGCTTTCCAGTCGAGCAAGGAACAATCGGGTTCGAAACCGACCACACAAGAGGAATCAACCTCCCTTTACGGGAATTAACATTAGATAAAGCAAGGAGTTGTCTACATCCATGGAAGTAATCAAAACCATTAAAGAACTGCGAGCTGCCCTCAAGGGACGACACCAGAATGACAGAACAATCGGATTAGTGCCAACGATGGGTTTTCTGCATGATGGTCATGCCAGCTTGATTCGCAGGGCGGCTGTCGAGAATGCTACTGTAGTTCTTAGTATTTTTGTAAATCCAACTCAGTTTGGACCAAATGAGGATTTTGAACGTTACCCGCGAAATGTAGAAGGTGACCTTCGAGTTGCCGAAGAAGCGGGTGCTGACTTTGTATTTATGCCGGATATTAAAGAAATGTATCCGCGGGAACCCATGACCTCTGTATCTTTGGTTGGTGTGACAGAAAGACTATGCGGGGCTTCTAGACCGGGTCATTTTGACGGCGTCGCTTTGGTTGTGTGCAAATTACTCAATATTGTTCAGCCTGACCGTGCTTATTTCGGGATGAAGGATGCTCAGCAGGTTGCTGTTATTCAAACCATGGTTGCCGATCTTAATCAGGACACAACGATTGTTGTTTGTCCAATTGTTCGAGCTGCAGATGGTCTGGCTCTAAGCTCGCGGAACGTGTATTTAAGCGATGATGAGAGGGAACAGGCTCTTATGCTGTCTCAAGCACTTCATAAGTCTGAGGATTGGTTGAAAGAGACCAAAGGTGATCCTGTAAAGCTTAGAAGCTACATTCAGGAGTACATTAGCGCTTCTCCACTTGCTGATATTGATTATATCGAAGTTTTGTCTTATCCAGCGCTCCTTGCGCCATTAGAATGGAATCCTGCAGAGCATGCGGATCGCGAGTGGATTGTTGCGCTCGCTGTGCGTTTTGGCACGACCCGACTAATCGATAACCGTCTTATTCCAATGAAGGTATAAATGACTAAGAGTGGAGGCGTTTCCCCTATGTTTCGAACGATGATGAAATCGAAGCTGCACCGAGCAACAATAACGGAAGCCAATTTAAACTACGTTGGCAGTATTACGATTGATGAAGATTTAATGGATCTTGCCGATTTGTATCCGAATGAGAAGGTTCAAATCGTTGATAATAATAATGGGGCGCGGTTGGAAACCTATACCATTCCAGGGCCTAGAGGGACAGGTGTGATCTGTTTGAACGGCGCTGCAGCACGCTTAGTTCAGCCCGGTGATAAGATCATCATTATTTCTTATGCTATGATGTCAGAAGAACAAGCACGAGCACTCATTCCAAAAGTTGTTATCTTAGATGATAACAATAAGCCCATTATTCAGGACTATATTGAGCACCATTCAACCGTATTGAGTTAACCCCAACTTATCCATTTACCTCCGGTATGAAACGCTCCTCCAAGGCAAACAATGAAGAATAGATTGTCGCCAAAAATGAGGGGGGACGGTATGTTCAAGGAA
The DNA here is from genome assembly GCA_014380705.1 of Gorillibacterium sp. The sequence goes on from JACMJI010000354.1 coordinate 14,014, forward strand.
ATTTTTGCTACAATGAACGAAGCCCTCGACGATATTATGAAGGATTATACAAAGGCGGGGGTAAACCAGACAGAATCTTTGGAGGAGCAGTTTAACTTACTGAAGATGATGAGTGATTATTGTTTAGAGGAGTGGCTCCAGTTTGAAGAAAGATTGTCAGAATGTCGCTCGAAGCTAACATCAACAACGAAGGATGCACTTTTACTTCAACCAACACCAGCAGTGAGTGAAGTTATTCCGTTATCAGATCATTTTGTTAAAGGGCAGGGTTATTATAAATTGTATATGTTTCAACAAGCGATTACTGAGTTTAAGGAGCTTATCCAAGAATTCCCTGAATTTGTTCTGGGACGCGTTTATTTAGCGATGAGCTTTCTACGCTTAGGTAAGCTTGAGGACTCTTATCGGCACTTCCAATTACTGTTGCCACTAACCACGAATGCCAAGCTAAAGGCCATCTCATATCATGCAATGGGCTGCATTCAAGTCCAATATCAGAATATGGAGCATGCTTATGGTTTTTTTAAACTGGCAGATTTCACCGATTCTTCATTTATGGAGCCTTCCTTTTGGAATAAGGAATTTTGGCCTTATCAGCGAACATAAAGGCCTAAGAGCGGTAGGCACTGCCATCCTGGGCTTGTTTGAACAAGATGAAATTGTTTGGTATGCTTAGGTGGGCGAAGGAAGGGATTTGATTTGCGGCAATGAAATTTGCGGTATTGGATTTCGAAACCACCGGAGGCCAGCCTGTCGATTCTATTATCCAGGTTGGTCTTGTTGTTATAGAAAATAACCAAATTGTTGAGCGCTACGCATCCTTTGTTAAACCGGACCAATTGATCCCCCCATTTATCACAACACTTACGGGGATCAATGATGCTATGGTAGAGGATGCCCCTGCACTTGAACAAGTCATTATGGAAATGCAACGTTATCTAATTGATAGCGTTATTGTCGCGCATAATGCCGGCTTTGATGTCGGTTTTCTCCAGCGGGCACTCGAAGCCTGCGGTTATTTCAAGTTTAATGGCATGGTTCTAGATACGATGGACATCCTTCGGATTGCCTATCCTACATTGCCCAGCTTAGCGTTAGGTAATGTATGTGAGTCTCTTGGTATTGAGCTTGAGCGAGCCCACCAAGCAGATGCAGACGCTGAGGCTACTGCGGAGATCTGGCTGCGGAGCTTAGAACGCTTTCAATCCTTGCCAATGCTAACGGCTTCACGAATTTATTCCATTTTCCAAGAAGATCCATCCGATTTTGGTTGGTTCATTCGTGAGCAATGCAAATTAAGGGAAAGTACATTCGCTAACCCACCTGACCATCATCAGTATTACCGACAATTCGCTTTGAATATCCCCGACTGGGGAGAAGAAATTTTTGAACGAGATGCGAAAGAAGTCAAGGCTAGGCTTGGTGTTCCTTTTGCTGAGTTTTATGAGGGGATCAAACAAACGCTCCAAGATAAATTTGCGGTGTATGAAGAGCGAGAAGCCCAAGATCAGATGACGATAGCTGTAGCTGGTGCTTTTTTGGATAACGTCCACCTGATGGTTGAAGCGGGAACAGGTACAGGCAAGTCATTAGGGTATTTATTACCTGCTCTATATTATGGAATCCGCGAGGAGCAGAAGGTCCTTATTAGTACCCATACGATCAATTTGCAGGAGCAGCTCCGTCAGCGAGATTTCCCCCTCTTGCATGAAATATTCCCTATTCCTTTCCGAGCCGCCCTTATCAAAGGACGAAGCCATTACCTCTGTTTACGTAAATTTGAAGAAAAACTTACATATGCCGAGTATGACAGCAGCAAAGACGAGCTAGTTACTGCAGCACAAATGGTTGTTTGGCTTAGTGATACAGAGCAAGGCGAAGACGAAGAGCTTCACTTTACGAGCCGTGGTGGTGATTTTTGGCGTTCCGTTTCAAGTGATGCAGACTCTTGTCAGAATCGGAGTTGCCCTTGGTTTAAGAAGTGTTTTTATCACCGAGCACGTCATACAGCGGGAGAAGCGGATGTTGTAATTACCAACCACTCTCTTCTGTTTACTGATATCAAAGCCGAGCATCGTATCTTACCAGGATACAAGAATCTAGTTATTGATGAAGCTCATAATTTCGAGGAGGTTGCCAGTAAGCATTTGGGGACAGAGGTTTCGTGGTATTCCTTCACAAGTGTACTAATGTGGCTATACAAAGACAGTAAGCTCGGCCAGCTCCCTTTGCTCAGAGGTCGTCTCATGCATGAGTCTGGGGTTTCAATAGATAAAAGTACGGTCTGGTGTGAGGCTATTGATGGTCTGTATGAGTTATTTCTCCTGATTCGAGATCGCTGGGACGAGCTTTGTGTAAAGCTCTATGAACGGCTTTATGCCGCAAGTGGAGAGTTTACAGAGAGTCAGTATGTTCTTCGGATTTCGGATGATCGCAGGCCGCATGATTGGGAGGTCTTATCTTTAATCGAAGATGAGCTTTACGATCAGGTATCCACTATCATTAAAAAGGTAGATCGGATTATACTGGAGCTAAAGGATGAGCCCGAGCTAGCAGAGCTGCAAAGTTTAGCAACAAATATTGGCGGGAGCATCAAGGAGCTAGCCCGTCATCGTGACGCTCTCCGCTTCTTTATGAAGCAGACCGATGCCGATTATGTTTACTGGATGGAAGGGACCTCTCTCCATAAGGCTAAGTCGCTTCAATTGATGGCGGTTCCAATCGATGTCAGTCAAATGCTCAAACATCATTTTTTTGATGCAAAAGATAGTATTGTCCTTACTTCTGCAACCTTATCCGTTGGAAAGAGCTTCGATTACATCATTGACCAACTTGGTTTAAATGAAGCCGCACAAGAAAGCAAATTAAGAACAATCCAGCTCGCTTCGCCATTTAATTATCGGCAACAAGCATTGCTAGTCATACCTCGTGACTTCCCTGGTCTTCGAAGTGGGAAAGGGGATGGGGAAGATGTATTTATCTCTGCTTTGGTGGACTCCTTGGCCGATGTGGCACGAGCAACAAGGGGACGAATGCTTGTCCTGTTTACTTCCTATCGCATGCTAAAGCAGGTGCATTCAGCACTTCGTGAACGTTTGATGCCAAGTGGGATTCAAGTGATGGGTCAAGGGATAGATGGCGGCAGTCGCAGCAAGCTTATCCGGTTATTTCAAGGCAATGGTGACAGTGTCTTGCTTGGAACAAGCAGCTTTTGGGAGGGTGTAGATATACCTGGTGACGCATTAAGCTGCCTTGCTATCGTGCGATTACCCTTTCAGCCACCAAACCACCCCGTCGTAGAAGCCAAGTGCGACCGAATAAAGCGAAACAACCAGAATCCTTTTATGAAGCTATCGGTTCCCCAAGCTGTGATCCGCTTTAAGCAGGGATTTGGCAGATTGGTTCGGACGGCTAGTGACAAAGGAATCGTTATTGTATACGATACAAGAGTAATTGATTCATATTATGGCAAGCATTTCCTATATTCGCTGCCAGGACCTAAGATTGAACATATGAACATCAAGCAACTGGTGCCGAGAATTACGGAATGGATGGAAGGGGAATAAGGATGAAAACGACGGAAAAAATCTCGGAAGCGGTTGTCCGTAGACTGCCTATATACCTGCGCTTCCTATATGAACTAAAGCTAAATGGGGTACAAACGGTTTCCTCTCAGGACTTGGGGCATAGACTTGATCTCAACCCTGCACAGATCCGTAAGGATCTAGCCTATTTCGGAGACTTTGGTAAAAAAGGAATCGGTTACGATGTGGAGTATTTGATTGAGAAAATCCGTCATATTCTAAAACTGGATCGAGATATTGGGGTAGCTCTAGTTGGGGCGGGAAATCTTGGTAAAGCCCTCAGCAACTATAATGCTTATTTGAATGACAATATGCGCATAGTCGCTCTATTTGATGCCTCTCCTGAAATCATTGGGACGACCATTAACCATCTTAAGGTACAGCCAATCCAGGACATGCCTGCTAAGCTGCGAGAGCTGCATGTGCGTGTTGGGATTATTACTGTGCCTAATGTAGAAGCACAAAAAGTTGCGGATGATTTGGTTTCAGCGGGTGTGGAGGCGATTCTTAATTTCGCCCCTTCTAGAATTAAAGTACCCCCTAATGTTCGTGTTCATTATGCCGACTTTACGACAGATTTACAGAGCTTGGCCTATTACCTGGAATAGCTTACAGCATCACTTGAATAATTGGACAAATAAATCCCTTGATCAACAACGTTGGATCCGAGGGAGCAACAATCCGTCAATTGAAAGGATACGATACTTTTGACACGTATATGGATAAAGAATGGAACATTTTTAACACCAGACCGATCCACTCCTGTACTACAGGGGCATATGATTGTGGATAATGATAGAATTGTTTATTTGGATGCATTGCTTCCAGAAGCAGAAATGGCAGCCGAAATCACTGAAGTTATTGATGGTACCCATCGGTTGTATATGCCGGGTTTAGTAAATACACATGGGCATGCAGCGATGTCGCTCCTTCGCGGTGTTGGCGATGATCTAGCTCTACAGGTTTGGCTTGAAGAAAAAATGTGGCCGAATGAAGCTAGATTTACCAGCAACGATGTTCGTTATGGAGCCTTGTTATCCATTGTTGAGATGCTTAAATCGGGTACAACAGCCTTTGTTGATATGTATGATCATATGGATCAAGTGGCTATGGCAGTAGAGGAATCTGGAATGAGAGGCTGCCTTACTCGAGGTGTCATTGGGCTCTGTTCACGAGAAGAACAAGAAAGTAAACTCAAGGAAGCGATCCATTTTGCCAAAGATTGGCACGGCAAAGCGGATGGGCGAATAACAACGATGATGTCGCCACATGCTCCATACACTTGTTCACCTGATTATATCATCCGCTTTGTTGAAGCAGCCCAAGAGTTGAATCTCCCGCTGCATACCCATATGTCTGAAACGGCACGTGAAGTTGCTGAGAATGAGCGGATATATGGTATGCGCCCCGTAGCTCATCTACAAAATCTAGGAGTATTCAGCCGTCCCTGTCTGGTAGCACATGGTGTTCATTTAAATAGCGAGGAGATAGAGATCCTAGCCAAATATGACGTCCATGTATCCCATAATCCGGGCAGTAATCTTAAATTGGCAAGCGGAATCTCTCCAGTGGTTGAACTATTAAAAGCAGGAGTTAAGGTCTCGCTTGGAACAGATGGTGCAGCAAGCAACAATAACCTTGACATGTTCGAGGAAATGCGGCTTGCGGCATTACTGCATAAGGGGATCAGTGGTGATCCAACAGCCGTTCCTGCCTTTGAGGCCTTCATGATGGCAACTAAGGTTGGGGCAGAATCGATATGGCTGAGTGATTGTGGTGCTCTACAGGTAGGAATGAAGGCTGACTTTATTGCTCTTGATGTGGATCAACCTCACTATTATCCAAAGTCTAATTTCTTGTCGCATGCTATTTATTCGGCTAACTCCAAAGACGTAAGAGACGTTTGGGTTAATGGTAAACGAATTGTACAGAATGGGATTTGTCTTACTTTAGATGAAGAGAAGATCAAAGCGGAGTTCACCCGCTGCTATTCTAATTTGATGAGTCATTAAACGGGAGGACAATGCCATGCGCTTATGGAAAAAGCTCCTCCTTGGTTTTCTCATTTTATCTGCTGTTCTTATCTTTTTAGGGTTTCGTTTTTTCAACGCGCTGCAGAAAGATCTTTGGACCGAAGAGAAGGAAGCGATTCGGATTGCTCAGGAACAAACGGAGCTGACAACAGCTAGCTCTGTTGACCCTTATGTAGAAGAGAACTCTCTAATGGTCGTGCATGGAACGAATAAAGCAGGACGGAAAATGCTAGTTTGGGTAGCTCAAGATTTTGTTCACCCCGAATATATTGATGCAGGTGTGGACAAAGAGGTTATTCGTCATAAAACCTTACGGGCATCACCAAATGCTAAGATCATGAGAATCGTTCCGGGTATATATAATAAGCAATACATTTGGCAATCGTTTTTTCGTGTTGAAGAAAACGGGGGAGAACGGCTTTATTATGAGTTTTATAGCTTTTATGACGGGGTATTATTAGATAGATGGGAACTCAGTGCTAAGTAATTCTTAGATAAATATCAGCAAAAATTTCGATATGTACAGCAGAAACCCGGGGCAAAGATGCCTCGGGTTTTAATTTTTCCATAAACAGACACAGCAAGTATGATATACTTTATGATATACTACTGTATATCAAATATAACAACTAGAAAGGCGGACAAACATTGAAATTAAAAGTAATACCAGTCCTTGTCGCTCTGCTGGTTTCTAGTACTCTTCTATTTGGTGGTTGGTTTATGTATCGCAGTTATGCGATGGAGAGTCCACTAGCAGGAATTATTAAGCACAACCACGGAATAGAGCTAGTCGAAACCGATTTTACAAACAATACTGTTCAAATTAACCTCACGCTAACCGACGAAGCAAACATTCGTGAAATATATCAAACGATTATTACTGAGGGAGCATCCATTGTAGGATCTCGCGATGTTCAGTTAAACGTGCATGATCAAGCCTCACCAGAAATTGAGGGTTGGTGGTCAAAGGCTTTATTTAATGTTGCACAGGCTATGGACACAAGGCAGTATGCAGATATTCCAAAAATCTTGGAAGAAAAGTCTGTTTTGTTTCCATCACTCAAGGCTTCAACGGAGATGGATAACCAAAATGTTTACATCCGCTTAAGTGATGGCAAAAACCATAAATTTATTATTTTGCCAAGAGTACCGGCAACAATAGGAGTGTGGCCTAATGAATAAGGTCTTGAGCGTCTGGAAAGAAATCGCTATTGGAATCCTTGTTTCTGGATTGGTATTTATGGCTTTTATTGGTATAAACATTGTGCCTTATTTAACTTTTATTGTGTTCGGTGCTGTATTCTTCTTTTTTGCAAAGCCCAAAGGTGCAATGGCAACCAGCATGGAACGGAAGTCAAAGCTGAGAACACCCACTTACTTGACTTTTGAAGATATCGGTGGTCAAGATCGGGCGAAGAATGAGTTAAAGGAAGCTCTCGATTTTCTAGTAAAGCATGAGGAAATCAAAAAGTTTGGCATTCGCCCTTTAAAGGGTATTCTTCTAGAGGGTCCTCCAGGAACAGGTAAAACGTTAATGGCTAAAGCTGCCGCTCAATATACGAACTCTGTTTTTGTTTCGGCTTCCGGTAGTGAGTTTGTTGAGATGTATGTGGGGGTCGGGGCAAGTCGGGTCCGTGATTTATTTAAGGATGCAAAAAATCGTGCTCATAAAGAAAACAAAGAAAGTGCCATTATCTTTATTGATGAAATCGATGTTATCGGGGGTAAACGAGATGGTGGGCAGCATCGAGAATATGACCAAACACTCAATCAACTGCTCACTGAGATGGATGGTATCCATACAACAGAAGAACCGCGAATTCTAATCGTCGCAGCTACCAATCGTAAGGAAATGCTAGATAGTGCGTTGCTTCGTCCAGGTCGATTCGATCGTTTGATCCAGGTTGACCTTCCAGACAAAAAAGGGCGTATGCACATTTTAAATATTCATGCGAAGAATAAACCATTAGCGATTAATGTAGATTTGGAGAAAGTAGCCGATGAATCTTTCAATTTCTCGGGGGCCCAGTTAGAGAGCTTAATGAATGAAGCAGCTGTCTATGCCATGCGGGATGATAGTGAAGTTATTGAGCATCAACATTTATCTTCAGCTGTTGATAAAGTGATGATGGGGGAACGTTCGGATCGGGAGAGTACGAAATCAGAACGGGAGCGTGTTGCATTACACGAACTTGGACATGCTATAGTGGCTGAGGCAGTAAAGTCTGGCTCCGTTTCTCAGGTTTCACTCAGTCCTAGAGGACAAGCTCTAGGTTATGTTCGTCATAATCCGCAAGCAGACCAATATCTCTATACGAAACAAGAATTAGAGAGTCGAATGATGATTGCTCTAGGCGGTGCCATGGCCGAAGAGATGTTCTACGGAAACCGTAGTACCGGTTCACGTAATGATTTCGAGCAGGTTCTAAACTTGGTAAAGACCATGATGGACTCCGGTTTGACTTCACTTGGCATTATTGATCGTCAGATGGTGACCAAGGAAGAACTGATGAAAGAGAATAACAGTATCATTGAGCTGTTAACAGAACGTACTCGCGAAATACTTGAGCGGGATCGTAGCGTATTCCAGCAATCACTTGCCATCTTAATTAAAGAAGAAGTGTTATCTGGAGACCAATTCCGGGAACTGCTTCAGATCATTAAACACAAAACAACAGCATGAAACTTAGGTGAATGTTAATCATATAACAGCTCTACTGTCTGAATGAATAAACGCATCCAATCGAATAACGGGTGCGTTTTTTGTTCCTACATCAGAATGTATAAAAATGAGATAAGGTTCATTCTGATTCCGCATCGGTAAACGCACGGCGCCAATGGACGCCGACAGGCGTTTATCCTTG
>JACMJI010000028.1 GCA_014380705.1 Gorillibacterium sp.
TACAACCGAAATCTTCCGATATGGATGACATATGAGCCTGGCTCCACCTTCAAGATCATTACGCTGGCCGCTGCTTTGCAAGAAAATAAAGTTAACTTCACGGAGCAATTTTTCGATTCCGGCAGTATAGAAGTGGCAGGTGCACGTTTACATTGCTGGAAAAGAGGCGGACATGGCAGTGAAACAATGCTTGAGGTTGTAGAAAATTCCTGCAACCCTGGATTTGTTGTCATGGGGCAGCGTCTTGGTAAGGAGAAGCTGTTTGATTACATAACACGCTTTGGCTTTGGTAAGAAAACAGGAATTGATCTAAACGGTGAAGGAAATAGTATTTTATTTAAACTGAAGAATGTAGGACCCGTTGAACTGGCAACCACTGCCTTTGGCCAAGGGGTTTCAGTTACACCCATTCAACAGATAACAGCGGTTTCTGCAGCGATTAATGGTGGAAAGTTATTCGTTCCTCATGTGACTAAGGCTTGGTATAATCCATATACAGGGGAACAGATCAGTAAAGTCGAGCCTGAGCAAACAAAACAAGTTATTACTGCCGAAACGTCCAAACTCGTTCGTGAAGCACTCGAAAGCGTCGTTGCCAAAGGATCCGGAAAGAAAGCTTTTCTAGACGGCTACCGGGTAGGTGGAAAGACAGGGACTGCACAAAAGGTTGTGAATGGACGTTATTCCCCCACGGATCATATTGTCTCCTTTATTGGATTTGCTCCTGCTAATGATCCCAAGGTCATCATCTACGCCGCTGTGGATAATCCTCAGGGTCTCCAGTTTGGAGGCCTGATCGCAGCTCCACTCGTCAAGAACATCATGAATGATACCCTAAGGTATTTAGGCGTTAAGGCGAGCAAGGATCAGCTTGAACGAGAATATGTATACGGAGATGTTAAAACAGTTGAAGTGCCAAACCTCATTGGCGCTACGATAAAAGATATCTATGAAGACCTGAATTCTGATTTTCGTCTAGCCAAATCAGGAACGGGTACAGTGATCATTAACCAGCTGCCAAAGCCCGGAACACGTGTAGATCAAGGCTCGACGATTCGGATCTTTTTGGCTAAAGAGGGTTGATGTGCAGGTGAATTGGCAATAAAAAAGAATGGATAGATATCACTAGAAGCTATAGGATGGAGGATTTAAGCATGCGACTTATGGAAATCGCTTCATTGTTTCCCATATGTGAACTCTCGGCTGATGCAGATGTTGAAATCACTGGAATTGAAACGGATTCCCGTAAGGTTAAGCCAGGATATTTATTTATTTGTGTACCGGGTTTTACCGTTGATGGACACGATTACGCCGCGAAAGCAGTGGAGAATGGGGCTGTTGCTCTTGTGGTCCAAAGGGATCTGGCGTTAAAAGTCCCAACCATAAATGTCCAGACCTTAAATGTTCCAACCTTAAAAGTCAAGGACTGTCATTACGCCGCTGCTGTCATCGGCTGTCATTATTATAGTTATCCTAGTCACGAGCTTGGCGTTATTGGAGTAACAGGAACAAATGGCAAAACAACAACAACAACGATTATTGACCATATCCTGAGGGATCAGAATAAAATAACCGGACTCATGGGTACGATCCGCACAGTAATTGGCGACCAAACCTATCCGACCGCTAATACGACTCAAGAACCGCTTACGGTGCAGCGGTATTTGCGGCAGATGCTTGATATTGGTGCTACTTATGGCATCATGGAGGTATCTAGCCATGCTTTGCATATGGGGCGGGTAAAGGGAGTGCATTTCCGTACCGCTCTGTTTACTAACCTAACTCAGGACCATCTGGACTATCATCCGACCATGGAAGATTATCTTGCCGCAAAGGGCTTGCTCTTCTCCCGATTGGATAATGGGTTTCATGCGGACCCGACAAGACGGCAGCATGCTGTTCTCAATGTCGACGATCCCGCCTCTGCCACGTTAGCTGGCTTAACCTCTGTTCATATCATTACGTATGGAATCGATCAGCCCGCTGATATAGGGGCGTCTAATATTCGTATGACAGCAAGAGGAACAGAGTTTCGATTGTGTACCTACATGGGAGACGTTGACGTCCGACTAAAGCTGGTCGGTAAATTTAACGTTTATAATGTTCTTGGTGCCGTTGCTGCCGTCCTCTTGGAGGGCGTACCTCTGAAAGCCATTAAGAATAGTCTAGAGAAGATGTCTTTCGTCGAGGGACGGATGGAAACTGTTGACGAAGGTCAGGATTATCTTTTGGTGGTAGACTACGCCCATTCGCCTGATAGCTTAGAGAATGTGCTATCTACCATTCGTGAGTTTACTGAGGGGCGTGTGATTACGGTCTTTGGCTGTGGTGGTGACCGGGATCGAAGCAAACGCCCATTAATGGGTGAAATTGCAGGCCGTTACAGTGATTATATTATCGCCACCTCGGATAATCCGCGCACCGAAGAACCGGCTGCTATTCTCCGTGATATCGAACCTGGATTGCTAGGTTTTGGAGCAGAATGCTATGAAATGATTGTTGATCGAAGGCTAGCCATTCAAAAAGCGGTTGAATTGGCTGCCCCTGGCGATGTAATATTAATTGCAGGTAAGGGACATGAAACCTATCAGGAGATTAATCATATCCGTCATCCTTTCGATGATCGAGATGAAGCTAGGAAAGCGATAAGGAGTGCATGGAAGTGATTAAACGAACATTGATTCAAATTGCCCAGATGGTGGAGGGTATACGAGTAGCTGAATTCGACTTCAGAGGCCAGCAGCAAGAAACTTGGCATTCAGGTGCAAAGCCAGAAGAGGATACTGCTGAAGAGCATCTGCTTGTTATTGGCGTGTCGACCGATACTCGTTCTATACAACCAGGCAATTTATTCATTCCGATAGCAGGCGCTACGTTTGACGGACATGATTACCTAGCGACTGCTGTCCAGAACGGTGCCGTCGCTGCTCTTTGGCAGAAGGATAAACCAATACCAGCGAATGCTCCACCTCTGATCTTGGTTGAGGATACTGTGATTGCTTTGCAACGGCTCGCTCGCAGCTATCGCAGGCAGCTGCCCTTGCGTGTCGTTGGAATTACAGGAAGCAACGGGAAGACGACGACAAAGGACCTGACCGCTGCTGCATTAGCAGTAGCCTTCCGTACACATAAGACACCGGGGAACTTCAATAACCATATTGGACTGCCTCTGACCCTGCTGCAAATGGATGAGGGGACGGAAGTTGCTGTTATTGAGATGGGCATGAGTGAGCGCGGTGAAATTGAACGACTTGCCTCGATTGCAGAGCCTGATATTGTTGTGATCACAAATATTGGCGAATCCCATCTGCTTCAGCTTGGTTCAAGAGAAGAGATAGCCAGAGCCAAGACGGAGGCGCTCAGTGGACTAAGAGAAGGTGGACTACTTGTCTACAACGGCGACGAACCGCTAATTGCACAAGTCCTCCCGGAGATGATAAAGCCGGCTTCCCTACAAGTGATACGCTTCGGAATGAACAAGGATAATGATCTTTATCCTTTGAACATACAAATAGAACAAGACGGAACACGATTTCTAGTCAATGCTTCTGGCGACACCCGATTCTTCATTCCGCTTCCAGGTAAGCACAACGCACAGAATGCGGTTGCTGCCTATGCTGTGGCGAGACATCTAGGTTTAGGAGACGAACAGATCGCTCAGGGTCTGGCTGCTGCAGTGATGACTGGCATGCGTATTGAGCGGATGATTACCCCGCAGGGGACTATTATTCTGAATGATGCTTATAATGCAAGCCCGGCTTCCACCCGTGCCGCACTCCATTTATTAAGTGAATTGCAAGTCGAAGGGCGTAAAATTGCTGTACTCGGAGACATGCTGGAGCTTGGAGAGCATGAAGCTGCTTATCACGAGGCAATCGGTGAGGCTGCCGCGGCAGCCGGAATCGAGAAGTTGTATGCTTACGGACCGCTTTCACACCATCTGGCGGAAAGGGCGGCTGCTATTATGCCAGCGGGGACCGTTCAACATTATGCTGACAAGGCAGAGCTCATCCAAGAGCTGACTAGCTTTGCATTAGCACAGGATGCCATCCTAGTCAAAGGCTCAAGAGGTATGAAGTTGGAGCATGTGGTTCAGGCATTGATGAAGGAATAGTTTTCGGTTCGGATATTTTAACGGTAAACACATGTCAGAGGACGCCATTGGCGTTTATCCTTGAGGAGTTGTCTAATGTGATGGAATTGAAAGAAGTTTTGTTTCCATTAGGAGTTGCATTTATACTAGCACTCTTAGTTGGTCCATTAGTTATACCAATCCTGCGAAGACTAAAATTTGGGCAGCAGATTCGCTCGGATGGACCTCAGGGCCACTTGAAGAAAAAAGGGACCCCGACAATGGGCGGTATGATTATTTTACTTGCTTTGTCTCTGTCCGCGCTGCGTTTTTCTGAGATCAACAAGGAACTTATTATTTTACTCGTTGCGACACTTGGCTTTGGTCTAATCGGTTTTCTGGATGACTATATTAAAATTGTCTTTAAGCGATCGCTCGGCTTAACCGCACTGCAGAAGCTGATCGGTCAACTGCTTGTTGCTGCAGCAGTTTGTGTTTTACTGATTCAGAACGGTCATTCTACAGATATAGGTATTCCCTATACCCATATTACGTTGGCTTTTGGCTGGTTTTATTACCTGCTTATCGTTCTGATGATGCTCGGTATGTCTAATGCTGTTAATTTTACGGATGGCTTGGATGGATTATTGTCAGGAACAGCTGCGATTTCGTTTGGAGCGTTTGTTGTCA
>JACMJI010000355.1 GCA_014380705.1 Gorillibacterium sp.
ATGAGCAACCGATATTCAGCTGAGCATGAGACACCCCAGTCGGAGCAAGCTATGAATAATCAAGCGTCTACCTCCGGGCGTGACCTGTCGTCAAATCAAGTGTCTACCTCAGGACGTGACCTGCCCAAGCACGACCAGGCGTTGATCTTTGAGCTCAGTCAGCCGGGTCGTATTGGGTATTCCTTGCCAGCATGTGACGTACCCGAGCAGGACCCTTCGGCATTTATCCCTGCCCATCTGTTGCGGTCTGTGCCCGCTGCTCTTCCTGAGGTGTATGAGGTCGATGTTATTCGCCATTACACCGCCCTCTCGCGCCGCAATTTCGGGATCGATAATGGCTTTTACCCCCTTGGCTCCTGTACGATGAAATACAATCCGAAAATCAATGAAGACACCGCACGTTTTCCCGGATTTGCCAAGATCCATCCCTATCAGCCAGAGTCATCCATTCAAGGCGCTTTAGAGCTTATGTATGTCTTGCAGCAGGATCTGGCCGCTATCACAGGGATGGATAAAGTAACGCTGCAGCCGGCAGCAGGTGCACATGGAGAATGGACCGGGCTGATGATGATCCGCGCCTATCATGAAAGTCGGGGAGATAAACGGACCAAGGTAATTGTCCCCGACTCCTCGCACGGCACGAACCCGGCAAGTGCTACCGTTGCGGGTTTCGATACCGTAACCATTCGCTCCAATGCACAAGGTCTGGTTGATCTCGACGCACTAAGAGCAGCAGTCGGTGATGACACCGCAGCTCTCATGCTAACGAATCCGAACACCCTCGGGCTGTTCGAGCAAGAAATTGTTGAGATTGCTCGGATCGTTCATGAAGCAGGCGGTCTGTTGTATTACGATGGAGCCAACTCCAACGCCATCATGGGCATCACGCGGCCAGGTGACATGGGCTTTGATGTGGTGCATCTAAACTTACACAAAACAATGAGCACTCCCCATGGTGGAGGCGGACCGGGAGCAGGCCCCGTTGGTGTCAAAGCAAGGTTGATTCCCTTCCTGCCCAAACCTATTGTGGAACGCAAGGAATCTGGTGAGTATTACTTTGATTACAATCGACCTGATTCGATCGGTCGGGTAAAAGCTTTTTATGGCAACTTTGGTATTCTAGTGCGAGCCTATACCTACATTCGTTCCTACGGTCCTGAAGGACTGCGTCGTGTATCCGAGATTGCAGTTCTGAACGCTAACTATATGCGCAAGCGTCTAGCACCTTATTATGAAGCACCCTTCAATGGAATCTGTAAGCATGAATTCGTTCTCTCAGGCAAAAAACTAGCTGCCTTCGGCGTGCACACACTTGATGTCGCCAAACGCTTGCTCGACTTTGGTTATCACCCGCCAACCATCTACTTCCCGCTCAATGTAGAAGAATGTATCATGATCGAGCCGACAGAAACCGAAAGCAAGGAAACGCTGGATGGCTTCATCGATACAATGATTCGTATCGCTCAGGAGGCTGAGCAAGAGCCTGAGCTGCTGCTGAACGCTCCTTACACAACGGCAGTTCGCCGTCCAGATGAAACACTGGCTGCCCGCAAGCCTGTATTGAACTGCTCCTGCAGCTGATTGCTTGCCGTTTTTGGGTGTGGTTTAATGAAGGATGTTCAACTATCAAAAAACAGATAGGGGTTAGCCCGATACTTAAGCTATTTATGCTAATATTCAAATATGTTTTTTGAAAAAGCCGTTATAGTAGCTTGTTGACGGATGTATAACACTTCCTGTATTTTAAATATAACAGATCCCACCTGCACCTCTTAACAATGTGTCCCAAGGTGGGGCATTTTTTTATATAGGGGCAAACGTGATGAGGGATGAATCTATGATTATTTGATTTTCAGTTTATTGCTGCCAGCAGTTGGCTCCATTTCGCTAAAATTAGAACTTAGTTCCTATTGTTACTTAGTGGTAAAGTGAATAAATGGAAATATCCCGTTAAATTGATTAGAAAACTCTATAAAACTATAAATAACTGGATTTCTCCATCTATTTCAGATGATTTCGTCCAATATAAAAGAATAAATCAAAAATAACTGGATAAATCCAGTTATTCTGCCTCAGGATGTTATAAAGCATAAAATTAACATGCATTTTCCACTTATTTCGATCCAAACAAAGAAAATTACGGTTAGGAGCCAGCTTTACCAAAAAATTACACGACAAGTTAAATACAACGCTATTGAGGTAACATAATTGAATTCCTAGCCGTTCAGTATGAGCTCATTTTTAGTTTTCCATATCATCTTTAAAGAGTTTGGGAAAATCGTCTACTAATTCAAAGCTTGCGATTAGCCGCTTTGTAGCTTCAAGGTTTGTTTATGTATTATCATCTCTTGGTGGACGTTTTCAGTGCGCGCATCCTAATTCCTCTATCTTCGAGGTCTGCCATGTTTTGAAACTAGCTCCATTTGTAACGCTTTGTTTCGTCAAAATAGGAGCTGTCCCTGTAAAGGTGACAGCTCCTATTTATGTTTGAAGCTTTATAAAATATAGGCATTCCATGAAGCGGCTATGCGAAGCGAGCATTATTAGGAATTAAAATCATGGTGAAAACCGGACGGAATGGTCGGAGTAGGGTGTAGAAACGAAGTTCGCCTTTGCTTTCGGGAGGCTACCTTGGAAATCTCTCCTACAATAAGGCCACCCGAAAACAACAGCGATCGGAACCCTACTCCAGACCGTGCAGTCCGACTTTTTCACTGAATGTTTTTTCATCTTACGTTTTTCACCAAATGTTTTTTCATCTTACGTTTTTCACTAAATGTTTTATAACTGAATGCTTTATAACTGAACTATTTTAAAAGTGAACGCAGATAAGCAAGTTGCTCAACAAGCGAAGCTTCATTAGGATGCGGGTTACTGAAATCCTCAAAACTCAGCCAACCATCATAGCCGACATGCTGCACATCAGCCAACAATTGGCCTATGTCAGCAACTCCTTCTTTCAGTGGAGCCCACTCCGCTTTCCACGGTGATGCACCAAGTGCTTTTACTTCCTCAGACCGCACCATGGAGGCATTTTTGATATGAACATGGGCCAGATATTCATCAAGAACCTCTAAACCCATTCGATAATTCTCAAATCCCTCAAACACCATATTGCCTGCATCATGGATGACTCCGATGTGAGCAGGATCGAAGCCTTCGACCA
>JACMJI010000356.1 GCA_014380705.1 Gorillibacterium sp.
CTTTTGCAGCAAGGATTGCTTTGTACTCTACTTCAGCTCGATCTTTACCAGTTATAAAACCGTAACAAAAAGCGACAGCAATACACACCAACAAGAAAATAAAAGCCATAGAGAAAGCATATTCCGATCTAGTCCACTGTTTATTCACCCACAACACCTACTGTTTTTTTATTCAAGTATAGGTGAATCAGTGGAAAAAGGGAATACACCTTTCGACATGCTTTGAGGGCGATTATGAAAAAATGGGATTTTCGAAAAATAAAGTTTAAATCCGTAAAAATCGAAGAATTGGACAACAGGCTCCTCCTTATTAATTTATATGTGACACAACTGCTTACCCTAGCGCTTGGATTGATCTTCACTTTCTTTCAAAAGAATGAGGTGTGGAAGCAGTTCCCTATCCGATTTCCCGAGATGTTCTATTGGGGGGCAGGTCTTGCCGCAACAGTATTGGTTGTAGATGTTCTCGTTTCGCGATTTGTCCCGGAAGACGTTTCGGATGACGGGGGCATCAATGACATGATGTTTGCTGATCGACCTTTATGGCACATCGTCGTTATTTGTCTAGTTGTGGCATTTTGTGAGGAAATTTTGTTTCGAGGCGCCGTACAACACGCATTAGGGCCCTATTGGACAAGTATCCTATTTGCCGCAATCCATGTTCGATATCTGCAGCATTGGCTTATGACAGGACTTGTGTTTTCAATTAGTTACGGCTTAGGTTTCATATACATCCATACAGGTACGTTATGGGCTCCAGTTATTGCTCATTTTCTGATTGATTTTGTTATGGGCTGCATTATTCGTTATCGGGACAAGCAGGATGGGATTGCCGAATAAACAAAAAAACTTTCCAACCTTTTGGGGTTGAAAAGTCAGGATACGATGCCATTTCAAAGGCGCCGCGTAAACTCTACACTCGACACTCAAATTCTTCACTTCAGGTTTCTTAAGCAGCCTTTTTGTTCCATTAGTTTTAGGGTTGTTCCGTTGTATCTATTGCATTTGGATCTACAAAGGAGTAACCCTCTTTCTCAAGAGTGGTTAGAAGGTGGTCTAGTCCTTCCGCTGTCCATGCTAATTCATGCATCAGAATATTCGAGCCCTTATGAAGCATTTTCTGAATATTATCAACAATGAGCTGAGGCTTGTTTGTAGCATCATTAGGCAAATCCCAATCTAAAGAACCATTTGACCAATTCATACGCAGCATACCCGCTTTTTTGACGACTGCGCGAACATAGTCATTAGAAATACCATGAGGTGGTCGGAAGAAAACAGGTGTGCTTCCAGTTATATCCTTTACTTGTGTTTGTACTTTGGTGATCTGATCATCAATTTCTTCATTTGTCAGCTCTGGCAATTTGACATGATCGTAAGAATGATTGCCAATGACTTGGTCGCGGTCATGTATTACTTTAAGTAATTCTGGATGCTCCTTGATACGGTAACCGTTGACGAAGAAGATGGCTTTAGCATTATGTTTATCTAATGCATCTAGGATCGGTATTAAGGTTTCTACTGCTTTAGGTCCATCGTCAAAGGTTAGGAGAACCACTTTTTTGTTCCCGCCCTCTCGAATGGGAACGATATCATAATTATTGTTCATTCGATAAGTAATTTCAACCTTCGACTCAGGTGATGGACTGGGCGACTTGGATGGTAAAGGCGACGGTGTCAGGGCAATAGGGGTTGTTGTCATCATAGGTTCTGTTGGAAGCGATGTCTGAATAGAAGTAGGAATCTCCGAAGCTTTCCCGCTATTTGTCGTGGGATTACCTGCGCACGCTGAAAGAACCAGAGACAGTGCAGTTGCTGTACTCCAAACACTAATAAATTTTTTCATGAAAATCACCTTTTGTCTTAATATAGTATGACTATTTAAAGTTACTTTAGTATATCACACCTCATAGCTATTCATTAAAAAGGTATCTTTCCAAAATTTCCTTATTTTCACGTGTATACGACACAATTCCCGGTAAATGCTAAATAGGTATCAACCCCATTATGAAGGAGGAAAGCAAATGCGAATGAGTGGTTTTATATTTGGTAGCATCGTTGGAGCAGTAGCGGCCACATACCTTACTCGTGGCGGTAAAATGTCCAGTAAGATGCCAAATGTAGCAATGTCTGGGATCGGCGCTTCTGTCGGCAAAGCAATGAGTGGAATGATGAATGGTAATAAGAATATGAACGCTCAGAACAAATCCGCTCAGAATAACCAACAATCTTGTGCTGATCAGAATCAATCTACTGCTAATCAGAGTCAGTTTATTGCTAACCAGAATCAATCTAATGCTAAACAGGATCAATACGCAATGGGCTTGGATAAAGTGAGCGATCTTGTGAGCAAAGATTCATTTGTGAAGGCACAGGTTAATGAAATTCTGTGTGAGAACAACCAATCTGCACATACCGTACGTTAATCCGCGAATCAAATAACACAATTCCGAACGGGAATTGTGTTATTTTTTCTATAACGGTAATTGTGTTATTTTTTCTATAATGGGGGTTAATTTAAGATAATGAAATGTTTTAAAATATAATGTGAAAGAAAATAAGGAAATTTAAAGGGAGTTATCCCATTAGCGCAGAAGACGGTTTTCCAAAAGAATAGAAGCCGTGATATAATAGATCTATCCCTCTAAATGGGGAGTGCGGATGCTTTTCACCAAACCCGTCGGCATTCATAATCTGTATATAAAGCTCGCTGTGCGGGATGCCCGTATTTTAAAGGCAAAGGAGGATCCTGTATGAAAATCGAACGTCTCGGAATAGATAAAATAAGGATTTTCCTTACATTTGATGACTTATCGGAGCGCGGTATTCAAAAGGAAGATATGTGGAGAGAAGTTCCAAAAGTTCATGAGCTATTCAGTGAAATGATGGAGCAAGCTTATTCTGAGCTAGGTTTCGATGCAAATGGTCCTCTTGCGGTTGAGGTCTTTGCTCTACCGGCCCAAGGCATGGTGGTTATTGTTACTCGTGGCAAAATCGGTCGTTTCCATGAGGAGGACCCCATGGATGAGGAAGATGTATACGAAATGGAAGTAACGCTTGAGCATAGCGACCTCATTTCTTATGCCTTCCATGACTTGGAAGATTTGATTCGGATGGCCAAGGTAATCAAAGTTAAAATTGAACACGGAGGAACTCTTTTCTCTTATAAAGACAAGTGGATCCTACAGTTTGATACGCCTGACATGGATGAGAAGGATCCCAAATATCAGGCCCTTATTGCCATTCTTTCTGAATATGGTGAAGCAACATCTGTTACTCGCGCTGTTCTCGAAGAGTATGGCAAAAAGGTAATTGAAGATGGTGCAATTGATGTCTTATGCAAGCACTTTAGTTAAAGCGGTCATTCTATTCCACTGATGTACCTGCAGGGATTTCATTCCCTAGCAGGTTTTTTATTTACATAAATGAATTTATAAGTGTTGGAGTTACCCTTTCTAGCCGAGCGCCCTCCAGCGCCGATTTTAGCGATCAAAATGAGCGCTAAATCCCACAATAGCACCCCCGCGAGGCCGCGCCGACCCTAATAGCGATCAAAATGATCGCTATTAGGGTCGTTTATTTTTGAAGACATGGCGGATAATTCTGGTTTAAGGATAGCAGATGAAAGCAGAAGAGGGTATAATGGGTGTACTTTACAAAATGAGGTTATCAGTTATGATATTATCGCTTGTCGCTGCCGCGGTGGCGCCTGGATTTGCTCTACTTACCTATTTATATTTAAAAGACCGTTATGAAACGGAGCCAATTAAAGTTGTGTTGCGCATGTTTTTGTGCGGGGCACTCAGTGTATTCCCGGTTATGGTTCTTCAACGTGCACTTATTCTGTCATTGGGTGAGAACACCTTTATGTTCTCCTTCGTATATTCAGCTGGTATGGAGGAGCTAATGAAGTGGTCTATCTTATACCTGCTCATCTATAAGCATGTAGATTTTGACGAGCCCTATGATGGCATCGTTTATGCTGCTGCAGTTTCTCTTGGTTTTGCCACGCTTGAGAATGTTATTTATGCTTTAATGAATTTTACAACCTTTTCCCAAATTATGCTAAGAGCTCTCCTGCCCGTTTCCGGGCACGCTTTGTTTGCTATCGTCATGGGTTACTATATGGGTCGGGCTAAATTCAACAGGTCCAAATCAACGCGTCTACAGCTGCTATGGCTGTCATTGCTTCTTCCAATCCTCTATCATGGCTTATTTGACTATATCCTGACTGACTATCAAACTTATTGGGTCTGGATGATGGCACCGCTTATGATTTATCTCTGGGCACGATCCCTTTGGAGAATTAAACATGCGAATTTGGCTTCACCCTTACGTTCGGTTCTAGACGAGGAGTTTAATATCTCCATATAAGGTTATACTAAATCCAATAATGAACGCTGATCTTATATTCTTCGGCTAACGAATAACGTCGATGGCGTTTATCTTTGGGGGGTTGACCATTGTCTGCGCGTGTGAAGGTTCGTATTCGCTGCTGTAAATGTGGTGAAAATTTTATTCTAAAGGGAATTAGGTCCAAAGGTCATGTGGATACAGGGTTTAAACGATGTCTGTGTGATAACGAAGGTGACATAGAAATTGAAGAGTTGAGATGAGACTGGCTTAAGAAGCTGGTCTCTTTTTCTTTATTCTGATGAGATGAATAAACATGTCAAGGTAGACAAAACCTAAAGCATCCAGCAGTGGTATGAAAGGAGTTTAAAGTATGTACAAGCGGATCAGTGCCATCCTGATGCCTATTGCTCTAGTTGCTGCAATCGGGCTTGGTTTTTGGGGATATCGAGTGAATAATGTGAAGAATTTAGTGATGAATAAGGCTGAAAATCAATATCAACGTTCTTTCCATGATCTTACGTATCATATGGACCAACTTCAGACAGAGCTTGGGAATATGATAGCGGTGACACCATCTACACAACACTATTATCGTAGGCAAACCATTAATATTTGGCGGATTACGAATCAAGCAAAGAACGATATCACACAACTTCCCCTGACCTTCCTGCCCTTCGACAAATCACAAGAGTTGCTGCACAAGTTAGCAAGCTTTACTTATCAAACCTCTATTCGTGATTTGGACAAAAAGCCTTTGACGGATGGAGAAATTAAAACCATGAAGGCGCTTTTCGAACGATCAAAGGAAATTAATAATGATCTGCAAAAAGTTCAGACAGCTGTAATTCGTAAAAATCTTCGTTTTATGGATGTAGAGGTCGCCCTTGCCTCGCAAAAGGAAAATGTAGACAACGTCATTATTGACGGACTTAAAACCATGAACAAAAGAGTTGAAGGTTACAGTGAGGTAGATTTTGGACCATCGACGCTTGAATCAGAGAAAATAAAGAATCTAAATGACTTGCCAGGGAAGTCACTCACTGCTGAGGAAGTGCGCAAAAAAGCGGCTAAATTTATCCGAGTTAAGGATGATTCTGGACTTCAGGTTAAAGAAAACGGAGCAGGAACGGAGCTTAATACCTATACTGTAACTTCAGGAATCAATGAGGAGCAGCTCATCCTTGATTTTTCAAAAAAGGGGGGGCATCTGCTGCAATACATGAATACTCGTCGAGTTTCAAATAAAGTGCTTGATCTGGCGGGTGCACGTGAAGCAGGAGATGATTTTCTGAAGGAGCATGGTTACGCGGACATGGTCGCAATTAACTATGACGAGTATGCCAATACAGTCGCTATTACTTACGCACACAGGCGTCAAGGTGTAGTGATTTACCCCGAGGCTGTTATGCTTAATGTGGCCTTGGATAACGGTGACATCACAGATATGCGTACAGTTGATTACTTTTTAGAAGGACAGAAGGCGAACCCTCTTGCAAAACCCAAGTTAGATGTAGCTCAGGCAAAAAAAGAATTGAATAAGAATTTTAAAATATCAAGCATAACTCGGGCCGTGATCAAAGGAGAGACCGGTGAGCGGGTACCTTGCTATCAATTTTTAGGAAAAATTAATGGTGAGAACTATAAAGTATTTATTAACTCCAATACAGGGTATGAGGAGAAAGTTGAGAATTTGCGATAAAATGATTAACCTTTGACGAAACTGATACTCAGCGAAGCAAGCTCATGCTATAATCTTCCTTAGGATATCCGGGAGGTGCGGAGCTTGCTCCCTAACATTAATCAACTGCTCTTTATGCAAATGAAAGTCTTAGATGAAGAGGAAGCGAATCAAGAGTACAAATCACGAATCGCCGACATAAGTGAAACCGAACTTATGATCGAAGTGCCTCTAAACGAGAATACAGGTCGCCTTAAAAGATTGGTTCAAGGTGACGAGCTTTCTGCTTATTTTCTTAGCGAGGAAGGCTACAAATATTTTTTCAGCACAACGGTTATCGGGTTTCGCGAGGATGTCATTCGACTTGTTCGAATCCGTAAACCACTTCAAGAAGAGATTACACGTACTCAGCGTCGTAATTTCTTAAGAGTGACTGCAGATCTAGAGTTATCTTTACAGCTTGCTGATGGAAGCTATCAGATTGTGAATACGGATGATATCGGTGGTGGCGGAATCTCATTCCTAGTCGATAGTGGGAAGGGAATTTCATTGGAAGAGCCGATTTCTTGTTGGTTATTACTCCCCATGAGGGGCGGCAAGATGGGACATGTGCAATTTAAAGGTGTTGTCATACGTATGAAGCCTCAAGACAATAAA
>JACMJI010000357.1 GCA_014380705.1 Gorillibacterium sp.
GCTTGCGATTGTAGAATAATCCGATGCCCAAGCACATGTGGCGCCAAAAATTTCAAATCGTCAGGGAGTACATAATCGCGTCCCTTTATGAATGCGAAGGCTTTGGCCACATGAACAAGTGCTAGAGTAGCCCGTGGACTAGCTCCAAGGAAAATCGCCGGATGCTCCCGCGTCTTACGAACAATAGCAACCGCATATTTACTTAGATCATCCTCGATGTAAACCTCAGCTGCTCTAACCTGAAGGGTAAGAATTGTTTCAATATCGGCAACGGCCTGCAAACGCTCAACTGGATGTTCCTTCTTTTGGCTAACTAGCATCTTATACTCTGTAGCTTCATCCGGGTAGCCAAGGCTAAACTTGAGCATAAAACGGTCCAATTGGGCTTCCGGTAGAACATAAGTCCCTTCAAAGTCAATGGGATTCTGAGTTGCAAGAAGCATAAAAGGCTGGGGGAGTTCATAGAGAATACCGTCCACGGTAATATGGCGCTCTTCCATTGCTTCAAGAAGCGCGGCTTGTGTTTTGGTCGTTGCCCGGTTGATTTCGTCCGTCAACAGGATATTGGTCATGACAGGACCAGGACGAAAGACAAATTCCTCTTGCTTCGGGTGGTAAATAGATACGCCAGTAATATCTGTAGGGAGTAAATCAGGGTTACATTGTATTCTGCGGTACTGTCCATCAATTGAACGAGCTAATGCTTTAATCAGAACGGTTTTCCCGGTACCCGGAACATCCTCAAGCAGGACATGACCTCCTGCTAAGAAAGCCGCTAATAAAAGATCTATCTCAGCTGTTTTTCCTAAAATACAAGACTCGAGATTATCCCTAAGTTGTTGAATTGTTGCTAAATCCTCACGATGGATTCCGTCCATGACAAGCCTCCTAGTAAATCATAATAGGTACCGTTTTATTAAAAAATATATTTAAACAAAAAAATTAGTAGTTATATCAGTAGTTTACAGGATTTGAGAGTATTCGTATATCGTAACCATCCATAAATTTGTTTGTAGCTTCTGACACTTACGGTTGCACGTAATCAGCATTGTCTGATTTTATGCATTTGTAAGTCTATTGAGAAGGTATAATAGACTTGCATCTTCCTTTATTACGCAAAAACATCCATTTCTATAGCGAGCTTAAACACTCACTTAGAGATGGATGTTATCTGTCGAAAATCAACCATTTACGCTTTTGGCTTAAACACCAAAGCGCTTAAGAATGAGAATATAATCGCCGAGGATATGCCTGCACTCGTGATCTTGAAAATCCCGGTGAGAATACCGATCCAGCCCGTTTTATCAAATTCCACAAGCGCTCCATGAACCAGAGAGTTTCCAAAGCTGGTGATGGGCACGGTTGCCCCGGCCCCGGCAAAACGAATTAAGGGATCGTAATACCCAAGTCCATCCACAATAGCCCCGACAACGACCAATGTTGCCATTGTATGCGCAGGTGTCATCTTAAACCCATCGATCATGAGTTGTCCGACAACACAGATGGCTCCACCGATTACATAAGCCCAAACAAAATCCATCATTGCCCAGCCACCTCCTTTCGTTCAAATGCAACCGCATGGGCGACGCACGGAATACTTTCCCCCTGCTGATAGGTAATTGGCGATAGGAGTGCTCCCGTAGCAATAACAAGTACACGCTGCAGTTCCCCTTTTGCCATGCGGTTCAGCAGATGCCCATAGGTGACCGTAGCACAGCAGCCACATCCGCTTCCCCCAGCCTGAACATTTTGTTTATCACGGTCATAAATCATGAGTCCACAGTCTGAGAACTCCGTTTGGCCAATTAAGATGTTCTTTTCCTTTAATAGCTCTTTGGCAAGTTCATGACCGACCAGGGCTAAATCGCCCGTGATGATCAAATCGTAATAACCCGGCTCCAGCTTAAAATCACGTAAATGAGCTGCGATCGTATCGACAGCCGCTGGCGCCATCGCTGCCCCCATATTGAATGGGTCTTTGATTCCTAAGTCAACGACCCTGCCTATGGTTGCACGTGCAATAACAGGTCCAGGTCCTGAGGTTCCTACGACGGCTGCTCCAGCTCCAGTGACGGTAAATTGTGCGTTTGGCGGCTTTTGAGAGCCATATTCGGTGGGATAGCGAAATTGCTTCTCTGCGGTACAGTTATGACTGCTGGTGCCGGCCAAGGCATATTTGGCAGAACCGGAATCCACAAGATTTGCAGCAAGTGCTGTGCTTTCCATGGAAGTAGAGCACGCACCAAAAACGCCTATATAAGGAACTCCTAAGGTTCTTGCAACAAAACTGGTACTGGTGATCTGGTTCATCAAATCACCGCCAATGTAGA
>JACMJI010000358.1 GCA_014380705.1 Gorillibacterium sp.
AGCCTAAGCTTGTCCAGTTCTTTGCATTAACAAAATAGTTCGTGTTATGCCTGATGTACCACGGGATCACTCTTTTTGGCATGCCCGCGAAAGTATCCGATCGTAACAACAAGGGTAACACAGATGATGATAAAGGACCATTTTCCAATCCCGTGATCAATAGAGATGCTTTTAAGTAAGCCTTCCTCCGTAATCATATGTGCAGCGGTGTAGGCGATGATAGCAGCACCTAAGTACATAATCCAGGAAAATCGATCGATCAACTTGATAAACAGCGTACTACCCCAGACCACAATCGGGATACTAATCAATAGCCCAAGGACAATAAGCAAGAAGCTTTCCTGTGCCGCGGCTGCCACGGCAAGCACATTATCTATTCCCATTGCCGCATCCGCCATAACGATTGTGCCGATTGCTGCCCAAACGCTTTCCTTTGCTGTGATGTTGTGATCCTCTTTGCCAACCATAAGATTATAAGCAATCCACAGCAGCAAAACACCACCCACTAGACGTAGACCTGGCAAGCCCAGCAGCCAAGCAACAGCCAGCGTTGCCAGAATACGGATCACAACCGCACCAAGAGTCCCCATTAGAATGACATTGCGCTGCATGCTCTTTGGCACTCTGCGCGCAGCCATTCCGATTACGATAGCATTATCCCCGCCTAATACCAGATCCATAATAATAATTCCGAACAGAGCCGTGAAAAATTCTAGTGAAAATAATTCCATTCCTGTCCACTCCCATCTGATTCTCAACATTTTGTTTCCTTGAAAAACCCAAAAAGAAAAGACCTCTACCGTAAACGGCAAAGGTCTTGCTAACAACGTAAAGTTGCCGAAAAAGCCGGGATGTGAATCATCCGTACTGACGACTTAATCGTGCCAAGCTACTCCCCTTATGCATTCTCTATTATAAGGATTAAACTAGGCTTGGGTCAATCATAAAAATTGTGAACATACCCATTCAATTGTTTCATTCATACTAAATGCTACAATCCAGCCTCTTCAAAAATTCTCACCAGTTCCGCTTCATCTTCCATAACCGTAACACCGAGATCTCGAGCCTTGGTCAGCTTACTTCCCGCATTCTCCCCAGCAATGACAAAATTCGTCTTCTTGGAGACGCTGCCGGAAATCTTCGCTCCGAGAAGCACTAGTTTCTCAGCAGCTTCATCTCGCGTCATGCTGTGCAAGGTTCCCGTGAGAACCACAGATTTACCACTGAAGATACTATCTGTTCGTATCGGCTCTAACCGTTCCTCTATCCTAGGAGTAACTCCCGCAGCAAGCAATAGCCGAATACTTTCCTTCATTAGCGGATCCATGAAGAATGTGACAATGCTATCCGCGACAATCCCCCCTACGTCGGGAAGAGCGATTAAGTCATCAATCGTTGCTGTCATTACCCTATCCAGGCTGCCAAAATGCTCTGCTAGCACGGATGTGGTTTTTTTGCCTGTATTAGGTATTCCGAGTGCAAAGAGAAACGAACCCAGCTCTCGGTCTTTACTTTTCTCGAAAGCGGACAATAAGTTTCTTGCCTTCTTCTCACCAAAACGTTCCAAGCTAAGCAGCTGCTCAAGTGTCACATAATATAGCCCTGATGGATCGTTGACACCGAGACTGTCATATAACTGCTCGGCTGTGGCTATGCTGAAGGTATCAATATCCATGGCATCCCGTGAAGCGAAGTGTGTAATCCGTCCAATCAGCTGCGGTCGGCAGCCAAGCCGATTGGGGCAGAAGATATGAGCTCCCCGCAACTCTATAGGCGTACCGCATGCAGGACACGATGTGGGAAAAGGAATTTCTTCCCCATCCGTTTCCTCCGTAGCTTTTCCCAGAATCTCAGGTATGACGTCGTTGGAACGTCGGATATAGACTAGCGTGCCCAGAGCGTGCTTTAGGTTTTTGCGTTCAATATCTCCTATATTGTTTAAGGTACAGTTCTGCACCGTAACGCCCGCAAGCTCCACCGGATCTACCTTAGCTACCGGAGTCAACTTCCCGGTTCTTCCAAGCTCCCAAGAGACCGACCGAAGAATAGTCGTTGTTTCCTCCGCTTCAAATTTAAACGCAACCGCCCAGCGGGGAAATTTATCCGTGTACCCGAGAACGTCACGCGTACGAAAATCACTAACCTTAATAACCGCCCCATCAATCAGATAATCCATACTGTGACGAATCTCGGCAATACGTTCGACTTCTTCAGCCACCTCTTCGATGGTTTGAAAAAAGTGCATAGCCTCATTTACTTTGAAATAATTATCCCTTAGGAAGCTTACCATCTCTCCATGATCTTTAAAAGCAACGTTATCAGAATAGCCCACATTATAAATGAATGCATCCAAGTTGCGTGATGCTGTTACTGTGGTGTTTAAGTTGCGCAAGGCCCCTGCAGCTGCATTCCGCGCGTTCTTGAGGGGATCAACAGCCGTACGGTTGTAAGCCTCCAAGACGGAAAGGAACATCACACCCTCCCCTTGGACTTCGATTACCCCCTCTTTATACGGAATCGTTAAAGGA
Organism: Gorillibacterium sp.; assembly: GCA_014380705.1. Next base: position 2,529 of record JACMJI010000358.1, read on the forward strand.
ATGGAGCGAATGGTCTTGACTTGAGGAAGAATCCCTTCACCAATTACACCATTGCCTCTAGTTGCAGCCTGGACCAGCTCGCCTCCGTCATAAGTAAGGTTGAGCGTCAACCCATCAAACTTCATTTCGACGACAAAAGAAGGCGGAGGCAGCGGCTGATCCGGCTCCTCGTTATTGTACTGTCCAACCAGCTTCTCGACCCGCGCAAGCCACGAAAGCAGCTGCTCGTGGTTCTGAGCCTTGTCTAAGCTCCAAAGACGGGCTTTATGGCGGTGCTCAATAAAGCCTTTAAGTAGTTCACCACCTACTCGGTGAGTTGGTGAGGAAGGGAGAACCATACCTGTTTCTTCCTCGAGCTCCTTAAGCTGGTCGTAGAGCAGATCATACTCCTTGTCGCTCATCACAGGTTGATCCAAAGTATAGTAGAGGTAATTGTGTCGGCTGATTTCTGTGATCAGGCTCTCCATGGTTGCAAGAGTGTTGCCAGGCCGTTGATCCGCCATGCAGGGCTCATCCTTTCATTCATCATCTTCGCTATAGTCATTACAATTCTCTTATTCCTTCAAAATCATAACCCCTAGCAAGTCATATTCCTTAAACAAATTTCCCTAATAAATCATATTCCCTAATTAACAAGTTTCCTTAATAATCATATTGCCTTAATAATCATATTCCCTTAATACTCATATTCCCTTAATCGGCGCTATTATTCTGTTCCACTCTGAGTAAACATCAAGCGACCTTAACGAATGTCGAATTACTCATGTCGATTAATAATGATTATTGTTTAGTGATCGGAGCAAACTTAGCAAGAAGCCGCTTGATTCCGATTGGTGCTGGAAAGGCGATCTGGAGCTCGGTGTCATCCCCCGTACCTTTGACAGAAGCGACGGTACCAATGCCCCATTTGTTATGAGAAACCTTGTCCCCAGCTTGATAATCCCCCGGATTCGCGTTAACGGTTGGCATGGTAGAACGAGACTGAACAGGTGCCGCTGGGCGTCCAAATGGATTCGCACCTGCCGCCCCGCCCCCTGGTACAGAATGGCCGAAGGGAATGACTTGACCACCGGTACTGCCATCAGACGTTGATTGAGCAAAAGAGCTTGATGCTGAACCTGTGCCTAAAGCGCCTTGGCCACTACCGAAGCCACCAAAGCCAGACGGGGTACGGCTGCCAAAACGGTCTCTGGCTGGCGTGCAGTCCTCCCGCAGCTCCTCAGGAATTTCCGTGAGAAACCGTGAGGGGGCATTGGTGCTTGAGCGACCGAAAAGAGTACGCATGCGCGCGCAAGAAAGATATAATGTCTTCTCCGCACGCGTAATCCCTACGTAAGCAAGTCGGCGCTCCTCCTCTACCTCCTCGTTATCCGTTAGGGTGCGACTGTGAGGAAATATCCCTTCCTCCATGCCGACAATAAATACATGAGGAAATTCTAGGCCCTTCGCGCTGTGCATGGTCATGAGTACAACGGCATTCTGCGGGGCCTCTTCCTTATCCATCGAATCGATATCCGCGATAAGCGCCAAATCTGTCAGGAAGGCAATCAGCGTTTTGTCTTCATTGCGCTTCTCAAAATCCAATGTCACAGAAAGGAACTCGTCGATATTCTCCACACGGGAGCGAGACTCAAGCGTATTTTCGCGCAGCAGTTCAGCGCGGAACTGCGTCACCTCTAGAATTTTTTCTGTCAGATCCGTAACAGAGAGAAATTCTACCATCTTACTAAGATTGCGAATGGTTTCATGAAATTCGATTAGGGCTGTACGTGCACGACTGGTGATATCCAAGAAAACAAGCTCATCAAGCAAAGAGAATAGGGAAACCCCTCGCTCCGCAGCAAGCTCCGCTAGTCGGTCAACGGTTGTGTCTCCGATGCCTCGCTTGGGTACATTAACGATCCGTGCGAATGAGACATCATCATTTGGGTTAGAGATCAGCCGTAAATAAGCCAGAATATCCTTAATCTCTTTACGATCATAAAACTTCGTTCCGCCGACAATCTGATAGCTAATATCGGATTTGATCAGAATTTCCTCGATTACCCGGGATTGAGCGTTGGTTCGGTATAAGATCGCGTGGTCTCGATAATTATCGCCACCTCTGACAGTCTCGATAATTCTAGACGCGACAAAGTACCCTTCCTCATATTCTGAATCCGCTTGATAGGTCTGAATCTTGGGTCCCGTTTCCTTGTCGGACCAAAGATTCTTTGGCCTCCGACTTGTGTTATTGGCAATGACTCCATTCGCTGCATCTAGAATATTGGAGGTGGAGCGGTAGTTTTGCTCCAGCTTAACCTCAACTGCATTCGGATAATCCTTCTCAAAATTCAGGATGTTGGAGATATCCGCGCCCCTCCAGCGATAAATAGATTGGTCGCTGTCCCCTACTACGCAGATACGCTTATGCTTATCCGCCAGCATACGGCATATCATATATTGCGCCCGGTTCGTATCCTGATATTCATCCACATGAATGTACTGAAATTTGTTCTGATAGAAATCAAGGATATCCGGAGCTTCCTGGAACAACTTGATCGTCATCATAATCAAATCATCAAAATCCAATGAATTGTTCGCTTTGAGCTTACGTTGATACAGCGTATAGGTCTGTGAAATAACTCCCTGATAATAGTCGCCGATCTTGGCCTCGTACTGCACAGGTTCAATCAACTCATTCTTGGCATTGCTGATGGCAGCCTGTATCGCTTTGGGTTCAAACTTCTTGGGATCGAGCTTCTGCTCCTTCAAGCAGCTCCGAATGACCGAAAGCTGATCCGTTGAATCCAGAATGGTAAAATTTGATGTATAGCCAATTCGGGTGATGTCCCTGCGCAGAATCTTGACACACATGGAGTGAAAGGTGGATACCCAAATATCTCTTGCCTGCAGTCCTACAAGGGATTCGACGCGATCCTTCATCTCCCGGGCTGCTTTATTGGTAAAGGTAATCGCAAGAATACTCCAGGGAGCGGCCTTGCCCGCAGCAATCAGGTAGGCAATTCGGTGGGTAAGCACCCGTGTCTTTCCACTGCCTGCTCCAGCCATGATGAGAAGGGGGTCATCTGTTGATTCTACCGCCCTCACTTGCTCTGGATTCAGCTTTCGAATCGCTTCATAAATCGTGTTCGTAGAATTCATTGTTATTCCCCTCGCTCTTATGCTTTACGCTGCTCTGGCACGGTAGCCAGAGCAAGCGATATGTTCTCGTATATGATGTTACCGACAACAATCGTATCTGCAGCTTCCATTGCAGCCAAAGCCTGTTCTCGAGAGCGGATACCACCGCCATAGAACAGCTTGGTGTCCCCAAGAGCAGCTCGGGCTTCGCGTACCCAAGTCATATCGCCGAATATCCCACTATATTCAATATAGAAAATAGGCATATGAAAAAGTCGATCGGCCATTAATGCGTATGCCGTTAAATCCTCTATACTCTCAGGAATAAGTGCATCTGTAACTTGGGCAACCGTGGACCGCTCATTGAGGATGACATAGCCTTCAGGAACGACGATGTCGAAGTCGAGGATAGAACCATACTCACGGAGTGCCTTATGATGCTGCCCTGTTATCCAGGTCCCGTCATTCGTATTGAGCACAATCGGGATAAAGTATAGATCGAAACCCGATACGATCGCTTCAGCATCCGATACTTCCAGGGCGCAGGCTATCTTATGCTTGCGAATTCGGGACAAGAGCTCCGCTGTATTCTCATACGTAATGCCACTAGAGCCTCCAACAATAATTGCGTCCGTACCGGAGCGACAAATATGATCAAGGGCAACATCGTCTAGGTAGCGATCGGGGTCAAGCTTAAATACATGTTTCCAGTTCGATAGGTCCGATTTCACAGGTTCCCTTCCCATTCTACCAGTAGATCCACTTCTCAGGCAGAGAGAAGGGGGCGCAACATTCACCAATATAACAAGTCTATGACAGTAGGACAATCTCAGTCAATGAAATCTACCGAATTCCTTGATGGTTATTGGAAGGTTTTCTTCTGATTTCTCCTGAATCCAGTATAAACCACACGAATGTATGTTCGCAAATCATTTCTGGTTTTGAAGTGGATTCCCGCTCAGCTTTTCCACAGGTCGAAAATGTACTTGGCAAGGATCTCACACGATAGAATCGGCCTGTGATTGCACTTGGACCTGGACTTGTGAATCCACACGCGATAGTTTTGGCAAGGTGATGGCGTAGATCAGAAATACAGAAAACAGGGCTATGCCTATTCCATAATAGATAACCGATAATCCAACAAAATGGGGATAGACCAAAGCGATGAGCCCCAAGGCTATCGAGTGTGCGAGCATCATCAGGGGGTCAATCCATGCGTTGACGCGACCCATATAAGCGGGTTCAACAATGGCAGGCTTCCATCCCCCGATAGCAATATTCACAGGGGCAAGAAATAGGCCGAGAACAAAAAAGAGTATTAAGTACAGCCAAACATGGTTAATGAAGCCCAAGATCATTGTAACCCCCGCCGCTGCGAATAAACCAGCAATCATGATTTGATGAGGTTTGACAAGCTTTGCGATTGATGTACCAATCACACTTCCAATTAAGAAGCCTATACCTAAAAATATCGCAAATAGAGTTGTGAATCGTTCGTATGTATCTGGAGCTAACTTATATTTCATGGTGAACAGGGGAAGCACAGCAAATGCACCATTTATCAAACCGAATATAAAAAAACCTGAAATAAGCATGAGCAACAGATGATGCTGCAGAATATAGGATAAGCCTGCTTTGAAATCCCTCGTAAGTACAGAAAGCTTCATATTCTTCCAATCTGCCTTACCGTTCGGCAACCTTACACTCTCGCTAATCCTGCAAAAGTGAATGAGAAGAGCGGATATGATAAAGCTAAAACCGTCTACCATCACAGCCCCCTGGATGCCAATATATTGATAGCTAATGGCTCCTAAGCCTACGCCAAACAGCATAAACACTCCAAAAATCATCTGATTTAACCCGGAGGCTTGGGTATACTGTTCCTTACTAAGAATCCCCTGAAGCATGGAGGATTCTGCTGGCTGAAAAAATTTCGAAACAGCACTTCGCAAAAACAGAATGAAGAAAACAACAGGCAAGACCTTCATGGATATTGCAATGAATAAGATTAAGGTTAAACCTGCCCGAACCCAGTCCGAATATTCGGCAATTCGCCTGCGATCAACCCGGTCCGCAATCACCCCTACAATAAAAAACACGGCAAGCGTAGGCAGTGCATACATCATTTCAGCTAAGGTAGCATAGGAGGGTTGATTGCTGAAATGATCAAGCAAATAGAAAGCAAAGGCCATATTGCCAACGATCGTACCTAATTGTGAGGTAAAGGAAGCAAGAAATAATTTAAGAAAGGTCCGATTTGAAAATAAACTCATTTTGATGGTCAGCTCCTTGGAATTATTGACTTTTGTGGCTGAAGAATGGATCGAAGCATTTTAATAGAGAGATCCAATTGAGGCCCAAGCTTAATTCGGTGCGGTTCCAAGACTGTACAATCCCAGGTCATTCCATCCATCAGGCTTACAATAACACGGGCGATATCCTCAATTGGAGCTAGCGGCTGAAATTCACCTCGATCGGTACCAAGCTGCAGAAAAGTGCTTATTGTGGCAATTGCTTTGTCGTAACGTTGTTCCAGTAGGGGAGCATTCCCTGTTACCCGCCACTGCGTTAAGTAGAACTCGTAAATCGCCACTGTAAATGACGAACTTATCTTTGTAATACTTGTTTCACCTTTTTTTAAAAAGGAAACAACAAGTTCCCACATGGATTTACTAGTCTCTACCAACTCATTGATCTCATCCAGATTTTCTGATTCCGCCTCAGCGATCAACGCAAGCATCATCTGCTCCGTACCGGAAAAATACATATAGACACTTCCACGGCTCATTCCTGTTTCCTCTACTACATCCTTCATCGTGGTCGAGACATAACCCTTATTGCTAAACACCTGTTTGGCTGCACGTAAAATGGACTTACTTCTCGTTTCCTTATGTTCATCGCTCACCTTAGGTGACAACATATTCCCCTCCCTATGTTATTATGCATGATAAAATGACACCTGTGTCATTATTATAAATGACACAGGTGTCATTTTCAAGCCGCTATAAAATCATTTATTGCTTTCAAACCCTTCGCTTGCCATTTCGAAGTGATCGTATTGAATCGCTGAAGGATGTCAACAAGGATAAACGCCTGTCGGCGTCCTGAAGGGCGTGCGTTTACCGATGCGGAAATCTTTTATGATAAATCGGTACATCTGCGAGTCCCGATTGGGTTTGCTTGGA
>JACMJI010000359.1 GCA_014380705.1 Gorillibacterium sp.
CCACTTAAATCTGAATTTGAGCAAAAAAAGGCTGCTTAAGAAACCTGAAGTGGAGAATTCGAGTGAAGTGTAGAGTCTACGCAGCGCCTTTGAAATGGCATCCTCTAATCAGAGGATGCCATTTCAAGAGCGCCCGAAACCGACATTCAAATTCGTAACGTCACTGGTTCCTTAAGCAGCTCGAGACTCCTAATGGAGTCTCTTTTTGCTACGATACCGTTAATTAAATTTCTGGCGGTTGATGAAAGAACTGTGTTCATAAAAACCTTATGTAATAGTCAGCCTACTTCAAGGTATTTAATCAGCTTCTCGATCATGCCCATATATTGCTCATCACTGAAATAGACTCGATTAGGATTCAGGTCAAACGGGCCTCCCCAAGAGTCTCCATCCTTATACTTGGGAACAACATGGAAGTGAATGTGTGGCATCGTATCTCCGTACATTCCATAGTTGATTTTGTCAGGAAGAAAGGATTTCTCAATTGCACTAGCCACCCGCACAATATCCTCCATCAGCTTCGCCCGCGTTTCCTCTGGCAGATGAAACAGCTCCCGCTGATGCTCATTTAAAACCAACACACAGCGCCCTAAGTAGCTTTGCTCTTTGTTTAAGTACAAGGTAGAGACACCGAGCTCACAGATCTCAATCATGAGATGTTCCAATCTTTCATCACGACTGCAAAAAACACATTCTCGTTGCATAACAACCTCCTAGCCCACATTTCATTATCTTTGTTGTTCTCACTATATTAGCGAATTCCACCGCGCCTGTCCATTCGAAACGAAGCAATTGTACTGTATATTGAGGATATAATATAGCCCACGATAACTCCGATGGGCAACATAAGAAGAACATTAATCGGAGACAGAACAGGCGCCCATACAGCAAGCCCAATCGTTAGAAAGCCCGGCAGCATACTTATATAGACATATTTTTTCATAGCGAGAATCAAAGTCCCCGGCTCCCAAGCGAATAATCCAAGGAACGCATTGCTCTCAAAAGTTGCCCATTGCAATCGGGCAAAGTAAGAAAGGATGAATCCGGCGATACACCAAAGAATAGTAAAAAGGCCAGTATCGGCGGGCGTCAATCGAGTAAACATGATTCCCAGAATGAAGATGAGAACGATTAAGATATAAAGCTTCATACGAGCCCAACTGCGGAACAGTGATTTGAGCGCCGCTTCCGCGAGTCCATTCTCTGCTGTTCGTGTGCGGAATAATCGTCTTGAATTACGAAATAACAATGGCTTGCGGCGAGGATAAATCGGCTTTTTTATTGTAAAGTCACGCAGGATAATGGCGACGTATTTCATCTTGGCCTTCGCATCACGGCGTACGTCCTGAAGCAGAGCTCCCCTGGCGCCAAAACGCAGATTATATGCGGGAGGCAGGATAAGAAGTAGAACGGCACAGAGAATCCAACCCAACATGGGTTGACCGCTGACAAACTTAGTTCCTGCTGCAAAGCCAAACCCAAGCAAGATAAAGATGACCATATTGAACAGGGAGAGCTTCCAGCCTACAAAGGTAATATCCAAAAACTGCTGAACGAGTTGCCGAATCATTTTATATATCCAAATAAAAACAAATAATATTGCTATACCATCCCAGGATAGATTGAATTCAGTCAACAAAAGTGGAGCCGTAATCCCCATAACGATTGCCGTGAATAGCGCTGTTTGTCCAGCAGAGAATATCGCTCCCCACCTTCTGAATTTGAGTGCCCAGCCCTCTCCTTGCAGAAAATGAAGCTGATCGCCCTCTTCTAAAAAGTAGCGGGTTGATCCATTTAATACAAATAAATAAAGGACCGCCCTAAACATGTCAAAAGAAATATAAGAGAACCAGACTGGTGGCTGGCTTAAGTATTGATAGTAATTGTAGAAAAAGATGGCTAAGCCCGGTCCAACAATATAGATTGCAATCGTCCAATCTACCACAAGACGCAATACTCTCCATTGAAACGCCAAATTAGAGAAAATACGACGGAGAAAGTAATTTATCGCCCTCACACTCCGCCCTCTCCTTCCGTCATCGCCGTAAAGCAGTCAAAAAGCGAAGCACCCGGCATTCCACTGGACTCACGGATATCCTCTAATGTTCCGCTGGCAAGGAGAGTTCCCTCTGACATCAATAGAAATGAGCTACATACACGCTCCGCAGTATCCAGTACATGGGTACTCATCAGTACGGCGGCTCCCCGCTTCCTTTCCATGTCAAGCATGTCCAGAAAATCTTTAATGGCCTTTGGGTCAAGTCCGATAAAAGGCTCATCCACGATGTAAAGCTTAGGCTGATGGAGAAAGCCGAGTACCAGCATAATTTTCTGTTGCATGCCTTTAGAGAAGCTAGAAGGCAGGTGATGCTTTACGCCTGTCAATCTAAATGTATTAAGCAACTGCTCCGCTCGTTCGACAAACTCTTCACTGGCTAGCCCCATAGCCGAGGCTGCTAATTCCAAATGCTCCCAGAGGGTTAACTCATCATAGAGTACGGGATGCTCGGGAATGTACGAATAATGAACATCACCATCTCCGAAAATAATTTCTCCTTTTATATCAGGCAGCAGACCAAGTAACGCTTTTAGGGTCGTGCTTTTGCCAGCACCATTAGGACCAATTAAACCAACAAGCTCTCCCGGTTGAACTTCGAACCGAATATCTCTAATTACTTCTGGTCGGTCACGATATCCCGCGGATACAATAGCTGCTTGTAATATTGTCATCTAATTACGCCTCCGAAGTCATAAAATAACCCAGTTCATCTCATTCTGATGTCTGGGCTTCTGACTTTTCCACTCTATCACACTTTATGTAGATTGAACACAAAATAGGGTAAACATCCAAGCTTATCGGTGCTTATGAGGGCTTCTAAATTACATATTCTATTCACGTATTGAATAAACGGATGGTCCCTTTGTCATCCCGCGGCTTTTTCTTTTTGCCGAGCGGTCCATAGGAATGACACATCACGGTTACTAGGTCGCTGTCATATTGAATATCGCTCCAACAGTATAGCTCACTCAGCGCGAGGTCTACCTCGGATAAGACACCCGTGCGTGCATCTACAGTAGTCATCGTGGTAAAGCTATCCGCTACTCGAATAATTCGTGCATTCAGTACAATGTCTTCCCAAACTAGACCATGAGGATACCCCGTTCCATCCAAATTCTCATGGTGCTGAAGAATGGCTTCGCCATCAACTAATCCAGATTCGGCCATCCTCTCCAGAAGCTTGGCACTGTATACCGGATGCTGCAGCACTGAGAATCTTGCTTCTGATTGTGAATCTTCTTCATTCCCCAAATATTTAGTTCCAGCCGTTTGCAGCTTACCGATATCCATCAAAAGAGCAGAACGGTAGATAAGTCCTTGCTCCTTCGTGGGTAAACCAATTCCTTTGGCGAGCAGCATACTGTAATAAGCTGTGCGAAGCGAATGTTCATATATGTATTTATCGTGAGTTCTCATTCGTTTCAACAGGAATTGGGTCTGCTGGTTATCCAAGCAAAATTTTTCGGCAAACACATGAAATTTGTTTTTTCTTGTCGCTGTATGTTTTATCATGAACACCACCCCTTCCGATATTTTGAACATGCCTGATCTTTCGCCTTATAGATGTATTCACTTAGTATTTAGCCAAAAATCCTATCCCCGAAGCTTCTTATCTTTGCTTTATTTATTGAGTGCAAAAAATCACACCTTCTCCCTACTAAAGTTCTACAAAAAACGACAAAAACCTCCTTCATATGAGGGATTTTGTCGTTTTTTTCTTTTATATTTTTAGCGAATTTTTTTCCTTCCCCTTGCTACTCCTGGGATTGACTGAATCCCTGCTGATAGACCATGGCGATAAGCTGAGAGCGATCCGTCACTCTCCAACGTTTAAATCATTTGTGCCACTTGGAGCGCTTTAAAAACGAAAACGGCCCCCATTTGGGAGCCACCTTTAAGGTACGCATTATTCTCATTTTCCAAGATCACAGCGTCGACGCGCTAAAGTCTCCTCGTAGGCTGCATTAATCACTGCCAGTCGAACCTTGTCTGCCACATCCTGATTGAATACACTTGGGATAATATAGGACTCTGTAAGCTCATTGTCTTTAACAACGCCTGCTATGGCATGGGCAGCAGCAAGCTTCATCCCTTCCGTTACGCGTTCGGCCCGGCAATCTAGAACGCCGCGAAACAACCCCGGGAAACAAAGCACATTATTGATCTGATTTGGATAGTCAGAACGTCCAGTAGCCATAATGCGTGTATAACCCGCGGCCTCTTCGGGAGTAATTTCTGGTGTAGGGTTAGCCATGGCAAAGACGATGGCATCCTTAGCCATGTTCTTTACATCCTCGCGTTTCAAGAGACCCGGAGCAGAGACACCTACAAAAATATCCGCCCCATGGATCACATCCGAAAGGCTTCCTTCTTCCAGGTTGGGATTCGTACGAGACGCATACAAATTCCACTCTTCACTACCGTTATCTTTATTGCGAACTAGTGCACCATTACGATCTACACCAATGATATTTCGAACGCCCGCTGATAATAAAATATTCGAACAGGCTGTTCCTGCTGCACCTGTACCGGACATGACAACCTTACAGTCCGCAAGCTTCTTGCCAACCAGCTTCACTGCATTTAGCAAACCGGCAAGGACAACAACGGCGGTTCCGTGCTGATCATCGTGAAACACAGGAATATCCAGTTCCTCAATAAGCCGGCGCTCAATTTCAAAGCAGCGAGGCGCTGATATGTCTTCCAAGTTGATACCACCAAAGGTTGGTGCAATCAGTTTGACGGCCCGAATAATCTCTTCAGTATCTTGAGTATCCAAACAGATTGGGAAAGCATCTACTCCACCTAACTGTTTAAACAGCATTGCTTTACCTTCCATGACGGGCATTGCTGCAAGTGGACCGATATTGCCTAAGCCGAGCACAGCTGATCCATCGGACACTACCGCAATCGTGTTGCGCTTAATGGTTAGGTTGTGGGCCATTGCTGGATTTTCATGAATAGCCATACAGACTCGGGCAACACCAGGCGTATATACTCGGGAAAGGTCATCCCGATTTCGAATGGGCATCTTAAGCTTGGTCTCCAGCTTCCCGCCAAAATGCATCAGAAAGGTTTGGTCGGATAAATGAAGTACGGTAACACCTTCCAATTCCTTAACAGCGGTTACAATACGATCTGTTATCGTCTGGCAGTTCACCTTCATGGTAATATCGCAGATAGCAGCGTGGGTCTCCATACTTGTGTTGTCGATTGCTAAGACATGACCGCCAACCTCGCCAATTACAGAAGCTAGGCGATGATTACTTGTGGTCTCCTTGGCAATCTCAACACGAAGGACAACCGTTGTCTGCGGTGAAAGAGATGACATCGACTGCACCCTCTTCTTGAGTAGCTGCAGTCCTGTCCTCCCCGTTTTCTTGATATGGCTGCCCCACTTGTCCTTCATCCGAACCAGATTTGAAATCGACCAGAAGGCTTGATTTCCCCGTTCCTGCTTCTGGTTAAATTTGTACATCTTGCCCTTACTCTGAACCGTTTGTCCAGACTCGTATGAGTTATCCATTTCAAGCTCTATCCACTTATCTGTCCGCTTTGCCATGTCCTGGTTCCCTTCAGCTATGCTCGACTCCATCCGATCAATTATCCAGCTTCGCTTCCTCTAATTTTTGCAGATTTGCTTGCTCGCTTTTTACTTTTTCCTTCATATAACACTTCCGGCATAAGGGCTGGTATTTGTCATTACCCCCGATATCCAGCTGTTCGCCGGTAAAAACTGCCTGACCATCCTTAAAACGAGTATTGAAACGAGCTTTTCGATTGCAATACCAACAAACCGTCTTGATCTCCTCAATCCGATCTGCAATCTCCAGTAATCTTTTGCTGCCTTCAAACATTATTCCTTGAAAGTCCGTCATAAGTCCATAAACAATAACTGGTATATCAAGGCAATCTACGATCTCCGCCAACTGGTCAATCTGTTTGGTGCTGGCAAACTGGGCCTCATCTACGACAACACAATCAGGTGTGCCTTGCTCGACGACCTCCATCATCCGCTCATCCATCAATAACGCTTCTCGCTGAAAGCCAACTCTCGAGGTCACCTTGCCTATTCCGTGACGGGTATCAACAACTGATGTGAAAATAAGCACTTTCTTGCCCTGTTCTTCATAATTGTTCGCAATCTTGAGAATGTCGAACGATTTGCCACTATTCATGGTTCCATATCGATAATAAAGCTTGGCCAATTTTGTTTTTCCTTTCGACCGATAATTTAATCCGGCTGGAGGATATCTGCTGTCGAATTCCTTCCCTATTGTACCCCCGCAACTATGGAAAAGAAATAGGCAATCCCCTGTTCAGATATGGAATTTCCTTGTCATTGTGATAAAAAAAATTGCAATACAATTTACCGATACCGGTTGATAAACTCAACGGCCCTGCGGATGTCTACCTCTGGTTGGTCACCAACTTCTCGCTCGATCGTAAGATAGCCGGTGTAGCCAATTTCCTTAATTGCTGCGAAATAAGCATCAAAATCGACTTTGCCTTCACCAAGCGGAACTTCACTGAAGAAGCGCCCGTCCGTACCCATCGCCGCGAGCTTCTCATGGGTCATCTTCTCAAAACCGAGTGCACCGTAAACCTCCCGAGAGTCAACCTCTGCAAAGCGAACCCCATCCTTTACATGGGTGTGTACAATATAATCCTTTAGTAACTTAACCCCTGCAACCGGGTCATCGCCTGTAACCATGACCATGTTGGCGGGATCGAAATTAACCGATACACCATTTGTACTGAGGGAATCAAGAAACTCCTTGAGATGGGCAGCCTTCTCTGGTCCTGTCTCTATAGCGAAATAGGCGCCTACGCTTTTGGCATAAACCCCTAACTCCTCGCATGCTGTTTGCATCACTAGGTAAATCGGATCCTCTTTATCCTCTGGAATAACGCCGATATGTGTTGTTACTACGTTTACCCCAAGGTCTACCGCCAAATCGAGAATGCGTTTAGACTTCTCAATTTTCTGCGGATTCTCATGCTTGTCTTGGAAACCGTGACCCCCAAGGTCACCTACTAGTGCAGAAATTTCAAGACCGAGAGAGTCTATGTAGGCTTTAAGCTCTTGGCGGGCAGTTGCATCCAGAACATCGGGGTCCATCTCCCCGCTTACTGCATAAATCTGAACACCCTCGGCCCCGACCTCCTTAGCTTTTACTAAACCTTCTCGAATGCCTACACGAAAGCTGTCAACAATGACACCTATTTTATTTGGTAACTTCACAAGATCCCTACTTTCTGAGTTATGCGGCTTTGAATTTCTTATTAGACATGTCCATTTTATTACGAAGAAGCTGTCTTTACAATACTTTAAAATAGCCAGGACTTTGCTTGGGACGCAGAGAGCATTGACCATTGATATTGCAAAAACATAGGTGTTTTGTTATAGTCACAGTCATATGATTGTTTAAAATACATAATTTTCCGACATCCGGACATGTTAAAGAATTGGGATAATAAGAAGAACCTTCAACAGGATGTTGGAGGTTCTCATGCTTCCTTGGGGCAATACTAATAGTAAGGGGGAAATAAGGATATGGTCGAGCAGAAAGTAAAAAAGCAAGCATTATGGGCTGCTTGGGTCAGCTTGTTCAGTAATATTGGGCTGACGGGAATCAAGCTTACTGTAGGCTTGTTTTTCAACAGTCAAGTACTAATAGCAGACGGTATACACAACGCAGGTGATGTGATTGCCTCAGGAGCTGCGATTAGTTCAATGAGGATTTCTAACCGTCCGGCTGATGAGGATCACCCATATGGACATGGTAAAGCAGAAGTATTAGGCGCTGCCTTTGTTGCGATTATTCTGGGAATTGCCTCACTCTACATGGCTATTCATTCAATTGAAATGCTATTTGGGGAACCGGGCGCCCCTCATGTTTTTCCGCTTATTGCCGCTGCCGTTTCCCTCGTATGGAAGCAGCTTCTATACCTATACACCATTAAGCTTAGCCACCAAACAGGTAGTAAAGGTTTACTCGCTACCGCACATGACCATCTGGCTGATGTCTATGCTTCCCTGGCAGCCGTTATCGGAATCATTCTTGCCTTTATCGGTGTTCACTTTGGATTTAGATTTCTTGAATACGGTGATCCACTAGCTGGAATTATCGTCTCGATTCTCGTCATGAAGCTTGCCTATGAGATGGGTAAAGACTCCCTAAATGTTCTCATGGAGCATAGTATTGATATACAGAAGCTGACTGATTATTCTGCGCTAATCCAAAGCATTCCTGAAATCAAGCGCATTGATCGTATCCGTGGACGGGAACATGGTCATTATATTATCGTTGATGTCCGTGCCTCGGTTTCTGGACTGCTGACGATTCAAGAAGGTCATGATATCACCCGAACGATTAAGAAAACCGTAATGGAGGCCCATTCTAATGTAGGTGAGGTACTCGTTCACCTTAATCCCTGGTATGAAGTGGATAATTTTAGTAAACCAAATGAGCTTAAACCCTAACCAGAAGAGAGATTTGCTATTCGCCTTCTCTATTTCTCAAGCGAGCTATCGATCACACGTTTCGACACCTTCTCAAACAACGGGCTGACGGATTCTCGGTTGTGAATTCGATTGATTGTTTCACCGAACAGAGGAGCGACTGAAACGACTTGAATTTTGTTCGATGCAGCTAAATAAGGATTGTCTACGGAATCAGTTCCGATTAATAGCTCGATATCACTCTCATGAATCTTCTTTACCGCAGCCTCTTTCAGTACCAAGTGTGATAGACAAGCAATGATTCGTTTCGCTCCACGATTCTTGAGCAGCTTGGCAAGCTCAACCAGTGTACCGCCTGATAATGAAAAATCATCAACGATTAGCGCTGTTCTGCCGTTCACGTCGCCAATAAGTTCAAGAATCTCCGCTTGTTCGCTATGATCTTTACGGGTCTTATCCCCAATGGCTATTGTCGTACCAAGATAATCTGCATACTTGCGAGCTTGCTTAGCAAATCCTGCATCAGGTGAAACCACAATCAGGTCAGGCAAATTCATGCGTTTAATGGCTTCACATAGGACGGGAAGGGCAAACAGATGATCTACAGGTTTTTTGAAAAAGCCCGTGATTTGGTGAGAATGCAGATCCATAGAAACAATTCGATCCGCTCCAGCGAGTTCTATAGACTCTGCGCATACTCTTGCTCGAATGGATACGCGCGGTTCGTCTTTCTTATCCCCTTTTGCATAACTAAAATATGGCATAATGACCGTAACCGAATCGGCACTCGCCCGTTTAAATGCATCCAGCCAAAAAAGGATTTCGACAAACTCATCATTCGGGTTCATCCCTATGGATTGAACCAGATAGACATCCTTATCCCGAACGGTTTCCCCAATGCGAACAAAGGTATTTCCTTCTGAGAAGTTTACAACCTCCGATTTTCCAATTTCACATTTGGCATACCGAGCCATTTTCTCTGCAAAATTCCTGCCGGAGCTCCCGGCAAAGATTTTGATTTCTCCGTAATTCATTTAAACTCCACCCCCGACTACCAATATACCAATGTTTTGTCGTTTATGCTCGAATTGTCTGTCGCAAAAAGGTGAACTTTCGAACATCTACTCCTATTATTCTCATAATTGGCTATTTCAACAAGTCGATACTATATCTTTACCAAATACCGAAGAAGCATTTTCTCCATGCCTTCCATCCGCTCTCGATAATCGGATTCCTTACCCCCACCGACAAATTGCAGAGCAAGCCCGTCCCGAGCCGCCCAGAATAAGGAGGCTGCCTGCTCGGGACAAACATCTGCACGAAATTCGCCTGTGCGAATCCCCTCTTCCACAATATCACGGAGCAGGGTTATAGCCGTCTCATTCTGTTCCTCCATGACCTCACGCAGCTCGGGCCTTCTTGAAGATTCAAGCCAAAATTCTAAATGAAATGCCAGGAGGAACCTTAGCCCCTCAAGATTCTGATCACAAAAGGTTTGGATAACAAGGTGTAGTTTATCGGCAGCGCCTTCTATATCCGTATATTGAGAACGAATCCCTTTAACCGTACGCCTCATGCGGTCCTGAATGATTCGAGTATAGATCTCTTCTTTTGTCTTAAAATAAAGGTAAATCGAGCCTTTGCTCATTCCGAGTTTTCGGGCGATATCGTCAATTGTGGCTGAGCGGTAGCCTTTCTCTGCAAAGCATTGAAGGGCCACCTCAAGGATGGCGGCGCTGCGCTCTTCCTTATACGTATCAGAGACTTTAGGTGACATAGCGGCCGCTACTTCAGATTTTCCGGGTTGAGAACCTCAAGCTCGGGCACGATAAAACGACCATCCTTACGAATCAGTCGATCATCAAACCAGATCTCTCCCCCGCCGTATTCCGGACGTTGAATACAAACCAGATCCCAGTGGATAGCTGATTTATTTCCATTATAGGCAGCATCGTAACATTGACCAGGGGTAAAGTGAAAGCTCCCTTCAATCTTCTCATCGAACAGTGTATCCTTCATCGGCTCCTGAATGTAAGGGTGAAATCCAAGGGCAAATTCACCAATGTAGCGCGCCCCTTCATCCGTGTCGAAAATTTTGTTAATCCGCGCTGTATCATTGGACTCTGCCTTAACAATTTTGCCATGCTCGAACGTTAGCTTTACATTCTCAAACGTAAAGCCTTGGTAAGGCGATGGTGTATTGTAGCTGAGTACGCCATTGATTGAATCCCGCACAGGTGCGCTGTACACCTCTCCGTCCGGAATGTTCCGTTTACCACAGCATTTGACTGCACCGATATTCTTAATGGAGAAGGAAAGATCCGTTCCCGGACCAACAATTCGAACCTTGTCAGTCTTCTTCATCAATTCCTCCAACGGATTCATTGCTTGCTCCATCTTGCGGTAATCCAGGGTACAGACATCAAAGTAGAAGTTTTCAAATGCTTCCGTACTTTTGCCAGCAAGCTGCGCCACTCCGGGAGTTGGGTAGCGGAGGATGACCCACTTCGTATTCTTGACCCTATTCTCAATATGCACGATATGACTGTATTTGGACTGATATAAGGACATCTTCTCTGCTGGAACATCAGCCATTTCATAACTATTGTCGCCGCCACGGATGGCTATGTATGCTTGCATCTGGTTCATTGTGTGACTATCAAATTCAGCCCAGGTATTGATCTGTTCATCAGTTGCACCAAGCAGAAGCTCACGAGTTATTTGCGGATCACGGATGGTTACGTAAGGATGTCCACCTGCTTTGTACACAGCTTTAACAATTTCTCTAACTAAGGCGTTGTCGATGCCGATTGCTTCAACCAATACATTCTCGCCAGGCTGGACCGTTGTTGAATAGTTAACCAAAAGATCTGCAAGCTCTGTTAAGCGTGGGTCTACCATGTTCTTCACTCCTCAAAGGTTTCCATGTTTTTTGTTGTCATACTAAGTTTTTCCCTAAAATGACTTATTAGTCATTTTAATTTTGTCATACTATTTATATATTTTCAACTGGTTAATACGGAACCAATGATCGCAACTTTGGTCTCAATAAAGCTACTCGTTTTGAGCTTACTATTCGTTAGGAACCAGCTAAACTGCTTACTTTTGACAAGTTACTGTGGTACAATGATGAGGGAGATGATGAATATGCACAGCCTACACCCCCTATGTCCTAAATTTGAGGCCGCTTTTGAATTGTTCGGCAAAAGATGGACCGGGCTAATTATTCAAACTCTTCTCACGGACAGCAAGCGTTTTGGGGAAATCGTAGATCGCATCCCTAATATGAGTGACCGAATGCTCGCTGAACGTCTGAAGCAGCTTGAAGAAGCGGGAATTGTTACCCGAAACGTATATCCGGAAACCCCTGTTCGCATTGAATATTTACTAACAGAGATGGGCCGTGAACTTGAACCGATTATGAAAGAAATGCAGAGATGGGCCGACAAATGGATTGCCTTTTGCCCTGATGAACATCAATAAATAAGATTAGCATCCTAACTTATAAAAGCTGCAAGAGGCTATTCTGATTGGTCTATGTTGACCATCTGAATAGCCTCTTCTGTTTAAACAGATACTTATAAAGGTGTAGATATTAAATCCTAACTTATTATTAATTATTGACTTGACAATAGTAAGTACGTTGGTGTATTCTTAGTTCATTCAAGTAACAATAAAAAGGAGGAAGACGATACAAATGACAAAATTACTTTATATAACTGCACGCCCCCACGATGAGCAGGCATCTTATAGCCTTGCCGTAGGAAGAGCCTTTAAAGAAGCTTATATTACTGCACATCCTGAGGATGAGTTTGTACACCTCGACCTTTATGATGCGGATATCCCCCACATTGACAATGATGTGTTTAGTGGTTGGGGCAAGCTTGCCAGCGGAACAGATTTTGATCAGCTTTCCAACGAGGAGAAGCGCAAGGTTGGGCAATTAGGAAAGCTGGTCGGGCAATTTATTGAAGCTGACAAATATGTATTTGTTACACCTCTTTGGAACTTTAGCTTTCCTCCCGTTTTAAAGGCATACATCGACGCCATAAGCGTAGTAGGTAAAACCTTTAAATACACGGAGAAGGGTCCTGTTGGTTTACTCGAAGGACGTAAAGCCTTACACATCCAAGCAAGAGGCGGCATTTACTCCTCTGGACCTGCAGCAGAGTTCGAAATGGGAGATCGTTATCTCAAAGTTATTACACAGTTTTTTGGCATAAAGGATTATCAATCTATCTTCATTGAAGGCATGGCCGCAATGCCGGATAAGGCGAACGATATTAAAGCTCATGCGATCAAGGAAGCACAAGAGCTCGCTAAAATCTTTTAAAATTTTCGTATCTGGTTTAATTAATAAATAGCAAGAGGTCGGGGGCGACAAGCCCTCGACCTCTTGCTATTTATTAATTAATTTATTCAAAAGTTCATAGTAGTTGTCGTATGTGCGGAATCAAACAAACTTAAATTGAACAACAGCGATTCTTATTTGCTTAGATTGTCTACTTAACTATTGACCAACTGAAGCTTTATACCATTCGTTGACTTCCTGCGTAATTTTTTCACCGCCGTTGGACAGCCAGTCTTTCACGAATGTGTCGAATGAATCAGCGGAGGCCTTGCCATAAATAATTTTGAGAAAGGCTTCAACTTCCATCTTATACAAAATGTCATTACGGGTTTTCATTGTCTCTGTCGGAGCTCCCGTAAAATCTGTACCAATATCATACTTTTGCATTTCACCATCCACGGTGTAACCTTGAATCGTGACTTTCGGCGTGGTCGCCAATGCAATTTCTAACGGAGTTAAGGGAGCCTTGCCGTCAAATAACGATTTATATATCTCGCCTTTCAAATAAGGAATTCCCGGTTGGTTACCTGCGAAGGTGTACTTCGCGACGTTATATTTCTTCCCGCCGGGGATTTGGCTCTCCTCGTAAAGCGGTTGACCGTCCTTGAGTATATAATCATAGCCTTCGGCAAAACCGTTTTTAAAGTCGCCTTCCTGAAACATTGGATCATAGATTTTGTCGAAGACTTTAAAAAAGGCTTCTATATTCTGGAAATCCTTGCTGAAGAACAATCCCTGATAGCCGTTCAACGGACCAGACTTTCTGCCGATAGTTCCATCGGGTCCTGAAGGAAGCGGTGCGGCTACCATTACGGCTCCCGGTATATTCTTTGTGAGATCGCCAAGCGGCCAATCACCGGACCACGCTGGCCCAAACATAATGCCAGAGGTTCCATTTGCAAAGCTCTCTGCCGCTTTGGGGCCATCCATTGTGCCTGCTTCTTTATCGATATAGCCTTTTTTTAGCCACTCTTGCATTTTAAGCAGTGCCATCTTCACACCCGGATGAATATCGCTGTACCCAATCGAACCGTCTTCTTTCTTAATCCAGTTACCAAGTGTTGTGCCATATGCACCGAATATTGGA